>JAGPES010000008.1 GCA_018057015.1 Pseudomonadales bacterium
CGGCAAGCGCATCCGCATCAAGAGCGCCCAGCGTCTGCGGCGGGCGGTGCCGGCTGGCCGCAAGACGAAGCAGGCGGACGCCGCGCCGGAGCCCGAGGTCAACCCGACGGTCGAGGTCGTCACCGGCCAGCCGATCCCGGAATCGCAGCCGGCCAAGAAGCCGCGCGCGAAGAAGGCCGCCGGCGAGCCGAAGCCGAAGCGCGTCAGCGCGCTGGACGCCGCCGCCCAGGTCCTGGCTGAAAGCGACAAGCCGCTGCGGGCCAAGGAGATGATCGAAGCAATGGCCGAGCGCGGCCTCTGGTCGAGCCCCAACGGCAAGACGCCCGAGGCGACGCTCTACGCCGCCATCCTGCGCGAGATCAACACGAAGGGTGACGCCGCCCGCTTCCGCAAGGTGGAGCGCGGCCAGTTCACGCACACCGGCGTCGCGGGGAACTGAGCCATGCTGCCGTACCTCCAGAAACTCCACGACGTCCTGAACGCGGCCGAGGCGGTGCTCGCCGCGCGCGAGGCCGAGATGCTCACGAGCGATGAATGGGATGCGCTCGAGCACGCGATCGCCGCCGCTACCGAGCCGCCGCCGGACGAGCGCGACGAGACCTTCACCGTCGAGGATGGCGCGCTCGTCCGCCGCGTCGTACCGCGCAAGGGGCAGCCCTACGAGCACCGCTGCCCGCAGGTGGCCTTCGAGGAGATCGCCGCCACGATCGACGAGGCGACGAGCGGGTTCGTCCTCGAGGACCTCCGCCGCGCGACACAACTGCCCTGGACGCAGGTGGCCGTCGCGGTCGCGTTCCTGAAGGAGCGTGGCTGCGTCGTGCCCGCCGGCGATCGCAAGCACGCCGCCGCGTCGCAGGCCGTCTACGAGGACGCCATGATCGAATACCACGCCCTGCACGAGGAGAAATGACCCATGCGACTGACCCTCACGAAGAACGACGGCGAGTTGCTCGCCACCTGGACGATGCCCGACACCGTGACCGAGGCCGAGGTCGATGACATCATCGGCGAAGGCCTGTGGCAAAAGTGCCGGCTCGATCGCTGCGACGAATGCGGTGCGTTCTTCCCGCACGCCGAGTTGGTCGAGCGCCATGACGTCCACGGCCCCGAATGCCTGTGCCGCACCTGCGGCAGCGAGAGCGACGACGCGCCGGATCAACCGTAGCCAACCGACCATCATCCACCCTCCACCGACGCCTCGGTCGCGACCGGGGCGTTCTCACGGGCTGCGATCCGCTCCACCTTCAGCCCCGTGAACTGCTCCCAACGCTGCACGATCACATCGCAGTACAGCGGGTCGAGTTCCATCAGATATGCCCGCCGACTGGTCTGCTCCGCCGCGATCAGCGTCGAACCGCTGCCGCCGAACAGATCGAGGACGTTCTCGCCCGCGCGCGATGAATATTGGATCGCGCGCACCGCCAGCTCGACGGGTTTCTCCGTCAAATGCACCATGTTCTGCGGGTTGACCTTCTTCACATGCCACAGGTCAGTGGCGTTGTTGGGCCCGAAGAATTCATGCCCAGCACCCTCGCGCCAGCCATAGAAGGCGATCTCGAAGCAGCCCATCATGTCCTTGCGCGTGAGCACCGGATGCTGCTTGTCCCACACGATTCCCTGGCTGAAATACAGGCCGCAGGCCTTCAGCGGACCGGGATAGTTGCCGAGGTTGGCGTACCCGCCCCAGATGTAGAACGACCGGCCGGGCAGCAGCACGCGCGCCGCATTTCCGAACCACGCCAGCAGCATCGCGTCGAACGCCTCGCCCGACACGAAGTCGTTTGCGAGCGGCCGGTCCTTCGGGCGCATCTTCCGCTGTGCCTTCGCGGGACTCGTTACACCGCGCGCCACGTCGAACGCCTGGTGGTGCATCTTCTTCGACAGGTCGGGGTGTGAGCTCAGCCCTGCAGCGATCGCCGTGCTGCTGCGCGGCTCGACCTTGACGTTGTACGGCGGGTCCATGTTGACGAGGTGAATCGGTTGGCCGTCGAGCAACCGGTCCACGTCGGCAGCCGAAGCACTGTCGCCGCACAACAACCGATGCTCGCCGAGCACATACAGATCGCCCGGCTGCGTCGTCGCCGCGTCGGGCGGCTCGGGAATCTCGTCCGGGTCCGTAAGACCCGGCTTCACGCCGGGGTCGAGCAGCTTCGCCAGCTCGTCGCTGTCAAACCCGAGCAGCGACCAGTCGATGCCGGCGCCCTGCAGCTCGGCCAGCTCGATCGGCAGCAGCTCGAGGTTCCACTCCGCCAGCTCGGCGGTCTTGTTGTCCGCGATGCGGTACGCGCGGATCTGCTCGGGCGTCAGGTCGCGCGCGACATGCACCGGTACCTCCGCAAGCCCGAGCTTCTGCGCCGCCTTCCAGCGCGTATGCCCGCAGACGATCACGCCGGCCTCGTCCACGACGATCGGCTGGCGAAACCCGAACCGGCGGATCGACTCGGCGACCGCATCGACCGCGGCGTCATTGACCCGCGGGTTCTTCTCGTACGGTTTGATGTCGGCCGGCGGCCGCAATTCAACGTTCAGCGTCATTCAGACCTCCATGTCATTCTCACGGTCACAGCGGACACAAGTCCGCGCTGGACCGAGCCCGTGGCTTGGGTGGATAATGCGTCGCACCTCTGACCAACCGAGTAAAGGGCCGAGTCATGGCGAAGCGATACGAGCGCAAACGGGTGAAAGCAGAAGATCTCAAAGCGTCGCCACCTTCGCCCTTGTGCCCCTGGGATGACGCGACCGCGCGTCAGCTGGCTGCGAAAAGCCATGCCGACGGACATCGCGTGCTCTGGTTCAAGTGCCAGATGTGCACGCTGGAATACCAAGTGCGCACATGGCGAGAAGGCGAGGGCCTTGAGACGCACTTCCGTTTCTGTCCGGAATGCGGTTCGAAGGACGCCAGCTTCTGCCTGAAAGTCGATCATGAAATCGGCCCCATCTATTCAGCGCTGCACGCTCCACCTGCAGACCAGCCACACTCGGACTGACCGATCCACCGCTCGGCCCGTTCGCTGGCCGTCATCCCCATGAACGCCGCCTGCGGTGCCCCGGACGCCGTGCTGGCGAGCCCGTCGCCCACGTCGCGGCCACGCGTACGCCGTGTCGCGACGCACGCGGCCGGGCGGTAGCGACGTACCAGCCGCGGTGCCCGCGTCGCCCACGGTGGCCCCCAACGCGCCCCGTTCCGTCCGACGGGCACGTCGGTCCCGCGCAACAAACTCTGTCGCCCACGCGAGCTGTTCCCGCGGCCATCGAGGGCCGCTTCGGCCGGGAAGGAACCATGATTCACCCTTTCACCCCACCCCTCGCGTACACGCGCGCCGCGCCGCGTCCGGGCAGCGCGTGAGGGGGATCGCGGGAACGGGTGAAACATGGAGAGAGAGTTGTTCTTTCTATATGTATTTCCGTTATTTGCGCGCTTCCCATGTTTCACCCGGCTGGGGTGAAGCTTGGGTGAAGCATGGGGAATCATGGGCCGGTTGCGGTCGTTCAAGATTCACCCCCTGGCGATGTTTCACCCTCAAGATTCGCCCCGGCCAGCCGATACGACCGAACGTGCCAACCCGGCCGCGGGGTGGTCACGACCTCGATGTCGCCTTGCTGTGCCAGCGTTTCGACGAGCGCGCCGAACGTCTTGGCGTCCATCTTCATCCGCTTGAGCAGCACGCTGTGGGGCAGTTCGTGGCCGGGCGCATCGCGCAGCTTCTCCATGAGCTTGAGACAGTCGGCGTGGAACGGGTTATCCGCGACATGGCTGGACGCCATGAACAGCATCCGCCGCGTCTGGTGCAGGACAAACCGAGACGCCCAGCGCACGGCATCAACGTCAATGCGCGGCGTGCGGTTGTTCGTGCTGACGGTGTGCAGCAGCGCCAGCTTGCGGGTCTGCTCGCTGACGCGGCCCCATACCGTCGTGCCCACGGGGTCCCCGGCGGACTCGGCCTGGGCGTACTCGGCCTCGGCTTCCTCACGGGTTTCGACCAGCAGCGTTTGGGCCTCGTCCGTCGCCTCGACGATCTGGGGCACGGGGTGCCAATCCTGCAGATTGCCGCGCCCCGGCCGGAACTCCGCCCACCAGTGGGCGGTGTCGATGACGCGCTCGGGCACGTCGACGAAGCGCGGCTCCTGCCCTTTGCAGCGGGGCCCGGACTCGAGGATGACCATGCGGGCGAAGAACCCGTTGGTGAGCATCCGTTCGGACAGCGCCTCGTAGTAGTGGTTCGGGATCGCCGTGCCGAAGATCACCAGGTTGGGCTGGTCGATCACCCCGGGCGCGGCCTTGCCAGCCTTGCGGCGCATGGGAAAGACACTGTTTGACGCCGAGTACATCGTGAGCAACGTGCCCATGACGTTCTCGTGCCGGGCGTCCTTCGCCTTGTTGATCGACTGCAGCATGCCGTCGATCTCGTCGGTCTGGAACAGCATGCACGGGTTCAGGAACAAGGCGTCCTGAACACCCTCGCCGGAGGCGAAGCGGTCACCGAGGGACTCGGCCAGGCCGACCTCGTGCACGATCCGCGTGTTGACCTTGCGCGGCCAGTCCTTGCCAGCGGCCGAGTGCGCCAGGCCGAGCAGGTAGATGTTGGTGCGGTTGTCGCCCGCGTCGCGCACGCGCCGACCGGCCAGGAACGCCTGCAGCGCCAGCGCGCCGCAGAACGCCATCACCGGGTTCGGGTAGGGCGCCGTGGCCAGGCAGTAGTCCATCACCTCGCCGACGAAGCCGGGGACACGCAGCAGTTCGTCCGGCAGCGGGCCAGGATCGGGAAGTGGCGGCGCCGGCGGATCACGTTCGGTCGGGCCGCCACTGCCGAAGGCGCTGAGATCGACATCGCCTGATCCGGCCATGCCAACGCTGCCGTAGCCCTGCGCGCTGAGGGCTAGCGCCGCGGCAGCGAAGTCGCCGCCGTGGTCCAGCAGCGTGTAGACCGCGAATGGGGCGTACGCGCGATTCGGCTCGAAAGGTGCGGCGTTGGTGCTGAAGACGTAGAAGACACCGTCCTTGAGCGTCGCGCTGCAGCCGTCGGCCTTGCCGGGCCGGCGCCAGTACTCGTTGTCGCCCCCGCGCACGAGCGTCCAGCCGTGGCGACGCAGAACATCGCGGGGATCACCGCGACGGTTGAACTCGTCGCCGGGGCGGTCACCGACGACGCCTGCGGGTGTGGGCGTCTCGGCCGTTTCGGCCCATTCATTGAGTTCCCACGCCGCATCCAGCAGCGTGATGCGCTGTTCTTCGGTCAGCACCGGCAACGCCGCGAAGTCGCCCTGAACGAGTTCGTATCCAGGCGATGGCGCGCAGAGGAACAACCCACCTTCGCCGCGGGTTTCGATCAGCGTCACGATGGCGAGCCAGCGATCCCCATGCCGCCGCGGCCGGTATTGCTTTCCGTGGATGATGACCGGCTGGCCGTCGGGCGTTTCGATGGCCCGCTGGGCGAGCTTGAGGTTCCCGTTGACGGGCGCGGCGCAGCGGTAGACGACGTGCCGCCCGCCGGACTGCGTGCGCTCGACCACCAACTGCGCGAGCAGCTCGGGCGCGCGCTGTTGCACAAGCGCGACCCACGCCTCGTACCGATCGGCCCCGACGTCGAAATCGATCATCTCCAGGTGGCCGGAAACACCGCCCGCGATGAGACACACCCCGTCGGCGCTGCGGAACCACCGGGCCAGTTCCTCTGCGGTGGGCAGGCGCCGCTGATACTGCTTCCAGCGCGGCAGTGCCGGGCGCTTCTCTGGCACGATCGCTGGTAGCACGCACAAGCCGGCGTCCAGATAGCACTGGGCCGCGCTCTGCATCGGATTGATGGTGTCGCCGCTTGTCATCCAGGATCACCCCCGTGTCCCGGCAACGGCGAATCGACGGCGTCCAGATACAAACGGAAACGCCAGAACATCCGCAGTGCCTGCCGCGAGACTGGGAACCGCTCCTCGGGCGCCTCCATCTGGTCGCGCGCGCACTCGTGCGCTTCCTGCACGAGCCGCTCGAGCCCGGCCAGGTCGATCGCCAGCGTCGCCTGCAGCAGACCCGCGATGCGGTCCAGCATGCCGAGTTGTCCGGAATCCGTGCGATCCAGAGGGGCCTCCTTCCCGTGGCGCAGGACCACGGCCATCTCGTCCACGTCAGTTCACCGAACAGGCGATGGTGAACTCGCGCGGCAGCCAGGCCAGCTTGAACGCCATGAACTGCGAGCTGGCATCCCCGTTCGTCTGCTCGAGCCCGGGCGGACAACCGGCCGGCAGGCGCTGCAGCTCGGCGGCGTACCACCGGCGGAAGACGTCCAGGTCGCCGAGCAGCCAGCGCGTGATGCCCTCATCACCCGCGAAGCCGTAGAACAGCGCATCCCCCCAGCCCTCCAGCACTTTGGCCAGCTCAGTCTTGGTGCCGTAGAGGCGGCGCGTGCGAATGGTGAACTCGTCACCGTAGCGTTCGGCGTACTGCGCGCGACGCACGCGACACGCGATGCGCACCGCCGACGACCGCAGGACGATCAGATCCGTGTTGTGCTGCTGGTCCTCCTCGAGTGGGGCCTCGAGGATCAGGTGTCGCGCCACGATCCCGCGGATTTCGGGGATGAAGCGGTCGGACCAGCGTTTGTCGTGCTGCCAGTCACTCATTGGGCCTCCTTGCCCCAGCCGACGAAGCCGGCGACCGCGCGCCGGTTGAACATGTCCAGGCGCCGGCCGGCCGTGACCCGCCGCACCACGTCGTAGAACGCCGCGGGTTTCTCGCTGTGGCGACCACGCGGCGCTTCGAAGCACGTTCGAAACGCCTTCGTGTCGATGAACTCCGGAGTGCCGCGCCGCGCGTACAGCGCGAACTCGCAGTTGAACTGCGGCAGGCCGACCGGTTGAAACCCGCCGGGCTTGTGCCAGACGAACGTGCAGACGTACCTCAATCCCCACGAGTCGAGCAGCTGCAGCGCCATGGGCAGGAAGCGGTGCGTCGTCCACAGCCAGACGTGGCAGTCCTCGGCCGCGGGAATCGTCAGCGCCGCGAGCTGCTCCTCGGTCATCGTCGGGTAGTCGAGCTCGGTCTGGTTGGGCCGGCAGTCGCGCTCGATCTTCCGCATCGGCCAGGGCGGGTCGATGACGATCACGTCAAACACGCCCTCGGGTGCCTGCGCCTCGCGCGCGGCGACCTCGTTGAGGCGCTGCGCGGTTGCCTCCCGCCGCAATTCGCGCACGACGTCCGCTGCGGTGCGCCGCCCTTCGAGTACGGCGCGGGCCTGGTCGGGATGCGTCTCCAGCAGCTCCGCAGCCTTGATGACCGCCGCTTTGGCGGGACCCTTGCCGCTGACGACCTTGCGCTCGAGGTCGGGTTCGATCGCCGCCGTCTTCTCAATCGCCGCTGCAAACTGGCCGTCGCGCTCGATCGTCTGCCTGGATACACCATGCTCGCGCGCGAGCCGTGACGCCGTCTTCCCCTTCAAGTCCCCATTTTGAGGACTTGAACGCCGGTCCCCGCCGTGCTGTTTCTTCAGCCGGTTGTACCGCCGCCCGCGCAGCAGCGCCGCCTGGTCCGGCGTCAGGTTGCGCCGGCCAAGCTGGTTGGCATCGATCCAGTCGGCTGCGGCCTCCCGGTCGGGCAGGTTGACTTCGGTGACCGCGAAGTCGATGCCATGCCGCTGGCAGATCTCGTAGCGATGGTGCCCATCCAGCAGGATGTCATGGCCGCGCCACACGACCAGCGGGTCGCGGCAGCCGTCGCGGCGGATATTCTCCTCCAGCGCCTGCCGTTCCTCGTCGCGGAGCGGCGGGATCAGCTCGCGCAGCTGCGGGTCGATGATGATGCGCGTGCCGACCCTCATCAGAACGGCACCTCGTCATAGACCCGCTGCTCGTACTCCTCCCGCGACACCCAGCGCAGCCATTGGCCGCACCACGCGCAGACTTCCTGACCCGCGTGCGGGCCCTTGCCGGGCTGCAAGGTCCGATCCTCGCGCCCGCACTGCGGACAAGCGGCATCTGCGGCGACGGATGCGTCGTCGATCCCGTCTTCCCAGGCCGGGATTTCCCCCAAGCGATAGGCGACGACCCGGTCAAACTGGTCATCGGTGCGGCGCTGCACCGTGATCGCCAGCGTCGGCGCCAGGGCGCCGGCTTCGGCCAGTTCCACGGCCGCATCCGCCGTTGCCGGAACCGGCGCGAGCGAACGCGCCTGCCACCACTGCTCAGCCTTGTGCCGCGCGAATCCGGTGTGCTCGACGCAGACCCACTCCGAGACGTACGTCTGGAAACCGATCTTGTAGTCCACCCGCATGGTGCGTGGCGCATCGGGTGGCGCGCCCCGCTTCTCATGAACGGCGTAGAGGACCTCCGCCACCTCGTACTCAGTTCGGGTGTCCTGATCCGAGAGGATGGCCTCGGTCCCCGCGGTGGCGCGGTGCTTCTGCCGCTCGGGCGGCGGGAACGCATACCCGCATTCCGGGCAGGTCGCGTAGCCGGCCGCGATGACCGCATGGCACTGGGGGCATTCCTTCGCCGGCGCTTCGCCGGTGCCGGTCCGGTCAGAGTCCGTGACCCGCAGCAAGTCGACGGGGCCGTGGCGGAGCACGTTGCCGCCGAAGTCGAGCACCAGGCAGTCGGTCTTGCCCGGGTGGAGTCGGAAGCCCCTCCCAGTCATCTGGTAGTACAGCCCCGGCGAGAGCGTCGGTCGCAACAGCGCGACGCAGTCGATGTTCGGCGCATCGAAGCCGGTCGTGAGCACGTTGACGTTGCAGAGGTACTTCAGTTCGCCGCTGCGGAACCGCCGCAACGTCTCGTCACGATCGAACGGCAGGGTCTCCCCGCAGACGAAGCCGCATTCGGCGTTGTGCCGCGTCCGCAGGATTTCGGCGACATGCTGCCCGTGCCTGACGCCGGCGGCGAAGATCAGGACGGAGCGCCGCTCGCGCGTGTGCTCGACGATCTCCCGGCACGCGGAGCGGACGAGGTTCTCATCATCCATGAGCTCCTCGACCTCGCTCGCGACATACTCACCGCCACGCACATGCAACTGATCGGTGTCGGGCTTCTGCGTACCCGCGCGTGTCCGCAGCGGACAGAGGTAGCCCTGCACGATCAACTCGCGAACGCCGATCTCGTAGCAGATCGCGTTCAGGATGTTGTCGGGGGCGCAGATCGTCCCGCTCTTCATCCGGAACGGCGTGGCGGTGAAGCCGATCACGCGCACGTGCGGGTTGATCACCCGCATGTCGGCCAGGAACTGCCGGTACATGCCCTCGCCGTCGGGTGGGATCAGATGGGCCTCATCGACGATGGCCAGGTCGACGGGCCCCACGTCGCAGGCCTTCTGGTAGACCGACTGAATGCCGGCGATCGTGACGGCGTAGCCGAGGTCGCGGCGTTTGAGGCCGGCCGAGTAGATGCCCACGGGTACGTCGGGCGCGATCGCGCGCAACTTGTCGACGGCCTGCTCGAGCAGTTCCTTCACGTGCGCGAGGATCAACACTTTCCCGCCCCAGCGCTGCACCGCGTCGCGGCAGATCGTCGCAATCACCGGCGTCTTCCCGCCGGCGGTCGGGATGACCACGCACGGGTGGTCATCTCGCTCACGCAGGTGGCGGTACACCGCGTCGACCGCTTCGTTCTGGTAAGGACGCAGGATCATCGTTGCAGCGTCTCGCTCAACACCTGTTCAAGAACCAGTTCGCGATGGCCGAGGCGGCGCAGCAGCCGGGCGCCGGCGCGCCGCAGTTCCGCCTCGACCACGTTGAATGCATCCATCGCCTCACGCTCTCCGTCGCGCCGGTGGTGTGCCATCGGCCGGGCCTCGAACCAGTCGGCCAGCGCCACGTAGCGCAGCGCGGCGCCGATCAGTTCAGACTCGAGGGCGCGACAATCGGGAATCCCGGATTGCGGCATGACCTCTCCGCGATGCGCACGATCGTCTTGCCGCCGGGCACAACTTCGGCCTTCTCGGTCAGCAGCCAGACGACCTGCGAGTCGTTGTGGAACGCGCCCCCGTGTTCCAGGGCATCCAGTAGGGCCTTCTGCACGTTGTCGATGTCCCGCCGCCGGCGGTCCGGCGGATACACCTCGACCGCGACCGCCAGCCGCCCGTCCATTGGCCGCACACCCGCCGCCGCGAGCGCAACGCCCACCGCCTTGCGGAAGGTGCGCCCCCCACGGCTGATCAACGTCCGGCCGCGGTAGTGCCGCCAGTAGTGGTTGACGCTGGGCGGGTATGGCAGCTCGAGCGTGATCACGGCCGTCTCCACGGCGGCGTGTTGCTCGCGGCCTGCGGCGCCGGGCTGGCCTCCGCGTCCTTCGCGGCGTAGCCCTTGATCTCGTTGGTCAACTCGCCGGTGTCCTGGCGCTTCTTCAGTTTCACCGTGATGACCAGCGGCAGGTTGTGCAGCTCGACACTGTCCTTCGGGGCCAGCACGCCGACGGCGCGGCAGATCGCCGACAACTCGCCACGTGCGATCTTCACTGTCGTCGGGTTCGCGTTGTCGAGGTTCAGGCGGGCCCAGGCGAAGCGCCCCTTGTACGGCCCGTCGAGCATCTGGAAGGTGAGCTGCAGATACTGGCCGCCGCCGTTCTTGGTCGGCTTCATCTCCGACTCGATGATGGCGGCGAGGTACTTGCCGGCCGGCAACGGCTCGAAGTCGGCTGCGGGCTCCACGTTGCGGGCATCAAATCCATTGAGGTTAGCCATGGATCGTGTCTCCTTCGTTCGTTGACGCAGGGGTGCCAGTCATTGCGGCCATGAGCGCCGACCAGGTCAGCGGCAGTTCGGTCGGCAGGCCGAAACGGTTCTTCGCGATGCAGGACGGACCGCCCACGGTGCGCAGCACGCGTTCGCCGCCTTCGGCCCCCAGCGCCACCGCGATCGAGCGTTTCTTGTTGAAGCCGGCGTCCTCGGTCTGCGTGCGGAACTTGCGGGTGGCGAACAGCACGGCATCGCACCACTCGGTGACCAGCGCGGCGGCGTGCTTGTGCAGGCGGGGTGAGTAGCGGTCGTAGGCGACGGACTCGGGGTCCTCGAACTTCTCGACCTTGGCGTGCGCGAGCAGGATCACGGCCATGCCGCGTTCATTGCGCAATGCGTCGAGGCCGTTGAGGATTTCGCGCCACTGCGTGAGGGCGTGCGTGTAGCCCTTCGCGTAGCCTCCATCGACCTTCTCGATGCTCTTGACGCCGTACTCGCGGCAGACCTCATCCCAGATCAGTCGTTCCAGCCAGTCGAGCGTGTCGATCACGACCGTCTCGTAGTCGTGCGATTCGGCGTACAGCGCCGACAGCGCCGCGACGACGTCGCCGTAGCTCGCCGCGCGTGGGAACGAGTCGCAGTCGATCTGGTCGAGCCCGTCTTCGGTCTGGATGAACACCGGCTTGGGCGACTGCGCGCCGGTCGTCGACTTGCCGATGCCTTCGGTGCCGTAGATCAAAATGCGCGGCGGGGCCGCTCGCGCCCCGCGATGAATCTTCTCGATTAGCGCCATGTGGATTCCCTCAGATTGATGCTTGGTGCAGTGGCAACGTGGCGGGAACCCGGGCGGGCACAGGGAGTCTGGCCGCGCTTTTGGGGTTGGCATCCGTGCCGGCGGCACGCCATCCCACCCGGGCCCCGCACACGACTCATGCCGCGTCTAATACGCGGATTTCCTCATACAACGTGGGCCACACGTTCCGGGTCCCGCAGACCTGCAGACGCCGGATCGCAGTCTCGTTCTCGCGCTGCGCCTGCGCGAGCGACGCCTCATCCACGCGCCACACGCCGCACCGGAACGGTTCCTTCTTCTCGATCGCGATGATGTGGACCGGGACAAGCAGCTGCTCGAGCACCTGCGCGAGCACGGCGCGGTAGAACGCGAGCTGGTGGATGTAGCCGTAGCGCCGCGCGTCGGCCTCGAACCACGTCAGGTCGTCGCAGGTCTTGAGGTCGACCAGGCCGCGGTGCGGATGCACCCAGTCCGGCCGGATCTGGCACGGCGCTTCGCAGTACTCGGCACGCACAACGCCCTCCGCCTGGCCGTACAGCAGCAGGTCGACGGCCTCGTCATTCCGCGCCAGACCGGTGGCGAGGTTCTCGATAAGCTCGACCTGGTCGCCGGTCAGGACGGGCTTGCCCTGCGCCGCCGCCCAATCGCTGAACGCCTTCGTCGCCGCGCCGAATGGTCGGCCGGTCTTCGGGTTGATGGGGCCGCCGACCGCGTAACGCTCCTGGTACGCCGCATTGCCTTCGAGCAGACGGCAATGTGCAGCCCGGCCGACGAGGTACGCCGGCGTGTCGCGCCGCTCGACCTGTCCGGCCACGCGCTGGTGGTAGAGCAGCGGACACTTGCGAAAGTCCGCGAGCAGGTGGCTCGAGAGGTACTCGCCAGCCTGATCGTGGTACCTGGACTCGGGTTCGACCGTCAGCACGCCGAGGTCGATTGAGAAGGACTCATCCATGACGGCTCCTATGGTTGGCGTGTCCGTTCGCCCCACTACATCTGCGTGCCGGCGGGTTCTGTCGCAGCCGTTCATGCAACACCGTCCAATCCCGCCGCGACGAAGTGACGCCGGATGTCGTCCATCGCGCGATAGACTGTGCTGCGATGCAGCCGCAGCCGTTTCGCCACCTCGGCTGGCGCGAACACCTGCAGTTCCTCGCAGATGCGCCGCAGTTGCTTCGGCAGACGATCGATCAGCTCGGACAGGTCCATCGCCAGTTCGCTGCGCTCGCAGGCCGAAGGTTCGCCACGCCGGACTTCGTTGGTCGCCGGGGCGAAGTGCTCGAGGACCGAAATCGGCGTCGGGTGCAGGGCCTCGTGCTTCTGGCGGTTGGCGAGCCCCCGCGCCAGGTGCAGATAGAAGCGGTCCAGGACGCGGGTGATGAAGGTGTTGCGCTTGGAGCGCGCCGGGTCGTACCGAATGCTGGCCTCCAGCAGCTCGACGATCATGTCCTGCCGCAGATCCTCGGCCGTGTGCTCGTCGAGGTGGAAGGCCTCGACCAGGCGGCCAACGCGGTAGTCGATGCGGGCGAGGGCGTAGTCGTCGATGAACGGTTGCGCCTCAGTGTTCGTGACTTCGGATGAAACGGTGGTGAGTGACATCGTCGTTCTCCTCGTGGCCGAGGAGGTCGCGCGGATGTCGTCGGAATCCGGCACAGGACAGCGCAACAGAAGAGGCGTTGCGAGTTCGCGGATTTCCGCGACACCCGCAACGCCTCCGCTGTGCGGCCGGTTAGTTGCGCTGTGTGCTTGTTGGTTCTTGTTCAGCGGCCCTACGCCACCTGGTTGTCCTGTTCGATCTCGATGAGGAATGGCAAGCCGTGCCGAACCTCGACATTCACGCACCCACCGTCGCTGACGCAGGCGAGTGCATCGAGCAATGCCGTCTGTTGCCGGCACAACGCGAAGTCGGCCAGGTTCGTCTCGGGGCGAGGGCCGCTCTCGCAGCCATTGAGCTTGACGGTCTGAATCGCCCGATACGGCCGGGAGAAGTCGGGTCGACCGGAGTGGACGTGGAGTCCGGTGATTCTCCCGAAGTTGATCCGCTGCATCAGCCTGATGAGCCGCCGGTTCTCTGAGTCGCTCTCGTGCATCGTCTTGCTGGGCATTTGCGTCGATTTCCTTCCCGCCCATCCTGGGCAGAAAAAAGCCCCTGAGAGGCGGACCCGGCGAAAGGCTCCTCTCAGGGGCTTGACCTGAACGTCGTCGCCGACGTTCGGGCACGCGGTTCACGCCGGGTCGTGCCTACGATGCGGAGGCGCGACGAGCGGCGTAGCAGGTGCTACGTTTCGTGTAGCAGCTGGATGATTATTGGGAATGGGCGTCGCAGCTGGACCACTGGACGCCATCGCGAGGGCTGTAATTTATGGAATGACCGAGGTTTAGGATCGGCTTGACCAGATGCTCGGCCAACGGTCGGTCGAATTGGTCGATCTTCTTCAGCGCTCTGCGGATCGCATTGCAGACGCGGTTTCGCACCTTGTTTCGCTCGTCACCGAGCTTCTTGGCACGTCCGGTGAGGCCTTTCGCCTTGCGGAGCTCGTCGTCAATCCACTGTCTCTCGGTCTCGAGCTCGTCGACGTCGTCGACGCTGGCCGGGTCGTCACTGTCTCGCGCCGCGTCGATCAGCTCCTGAAGTTCCGCTCGCCGTGTCATGAGCGACTGCCGGGCCTCTACATCTAGAACCGCACCTGAATCCATCGAATCGACCGCCCCTGAATCCTCCGAGGTGAGGTCTTTCGACTGCGCCAGTCTGAGCCGTACGTCCTTGATGCGACGCCGAACCATGCAGTCGATCTCTGAGGCCGAGACGGTCGTGCCGGGGTTCTCGAGGAGCGCCTGCAGGTAATCAAACCCGATGTCAGGCGTGTACAGTTTCTCTTCGTTGGCGCCGAATCGAATCGCCCAGCATTCCCCCTTTCGCATGATGTAGTTTCCCTTGCCGCGCGCCGCACGTGGCGCCCCGGCCGCTGTCGATGGTGTGGTCCCTCCGCGTGCGACCGAGGCATCGCACGTGAGCCGCAAGAGACATGTCGGCGGCAGTGAACGATCGAGGATCTCGGCAGAGTACTGTTTTATGCCATCAGCAATCACCTGCGTCACCTGTCGCGCATGGCGCAGGTGAAGATCGAATATCCTCATTGCGGTCGCGTCGGGATTGCCATCGATGTGACGAAGAACGCGACTGGCTTCGCCGAACCGGGTGAAGAATCCGATCGCATCCAGCTTGGTGATCTCCCGCGCTGTTTCGGCAAACGCGGTGATCATTGTGCGAGGATCTCCCTGTTCGCGAGCGCCGGTCAACAGGTCCACCTTGTACGCCTCAGCGGGATCGGCATCGGCAAGTCCCGCAGCGATGACGGCAAAGCGGCGGTCGACGCATTGCGAGCACGTACCGCAATGCGTGTGCAACCGCGTAGTCTCCCACGTGTGGGTGCAGCTCGTAGCCAGGCGAACCAGGTCTGAGCACCCAGTGTCCGCGATGATCCTCACGACGTCCGTTTTCGTCTTCCAGAGAAACGGATTCTCGACGACGAACGTCCTGTCCGCGAGCTTAGAGAAGAGCCGCGACAGCGCGTTCATCACCTGCGGATGGGTCGTACGTGTTGCGCGCGCGCCGACTACCTGGGCGGACGGCGGGAGGTTAAGGCTGACAATCCCATTCTCGTAGAAGCGAAGCCGGGATAGCCCGAGCATCTGTGCGATCGTTGCTCCCAGCGACGCGTACAGGAATGACCGACTCCGTTGCGTGTATTCGTGGTTGAGGTTTTTGGCCTTGTTGATGCGGACGGGAACGTGAATAGGCCTCGCTCCCTGCGCCTTCGATTCGATCAAACGCACGAGTTCGCGATGCCGACGGGTGAGCTTCTGAGTTGACCGGTGATTCACAAGCACGACGCGGCGCTTGTCGATCAACGCTTCCTGGATCGCACCGCCGAGAGAATCGAGGCCGCCCGAGAACATGACAACCTCTTCGATCGGGCCGCCGAGAACCTCGCTTCCGAGGTTAAGATAGGCTTGGAACGGAGGGGCGTCCTTTAGATCACAGAAATCGAAGTGGTACTCATCCTCTGAAAGAAAGCTGAGCGTGGAGACAAGTAGTTGCTTGAGGTCATCCGCCTGCCACGTGGCGGCGTCGCGAACAGGGATGCGAAAGAACAGCCGTCGCCGCCAGTTGTCCCCGAAATCCTGTGCGCCACTGCCCCCTCTTGTGATCGCCTGGTCGGCACAGTAGACGTACGTTGCGATGTCGAGCAGATCAAGATAGTGGGCCGGAACGTCTTTGTACATCGCGCGGCTGATGTCTTCAATCGTCAAGTGGACGTTCGGCACCTTGCCCCATCTGCGCAACCGAAGTGGGCGTGGATCAGGGAAAGGCAGGGTGCCGGCCGACGCTGAACCGCACAGGATCGCACGCGCGTTACTCATCGGAACGCGCCCCTTCCTGAAGCTCAGACACCAGCTTCTTCATCGCCACGGCCGTGAACGCAGCGGCGCGATCCCGATCAATCCCTCCTTGTTCCCACTTCTCCTTCGAGAACCAGCCGCCTGAGAATTCCTCTACGATCTTCGATGCTTCCCTGCAGTGCGTCTGCAGGGCCCGCGAGAACTCGGCTTGCTCCGCCAGCGTGTTGAACCGCCGCCCCTCGCCGACGTGGTGCGCCATGGCGCGACTGAGAAAGTAGTCCATGCACTTGTTCGTCAGGCGGGCGAAAAAGTCACGCGAGAAAATGCTGAACTGTCGGGGGGTCGCAAGGCCATGGAACGCCGTGCGGACGTCATCAGGAGTCGTCCCAAACAGGCTACGCGTCTGTTCGCCAACGACCTGGGTCAAAGTCTCGGCGGCGGCCATCTGGGCCATTTCGCCCAAGTCGGTGCGACCGCCGTTGTTGCTCAATCGCCTGTCGATGGAATCGGAGACTGCCCCGACAATCTCCATCAGGCCGGGAGAATCAGACACGTCCAATCCGCACTCGCGGAGGCCGTCGGCGAAGTTCTTGCCCCCAGCCGCAAGGGGAAGCTGCGTGAGCAGCCAGATAGTCTCTACCAGCCCCTTGTCCCGCGCCGCGAACGCAAGGCCCCGTTCGGCAGCGGCGATCGTGGCGTTGGCGACCTGAGCGGTCCCCGCACCGCCCTCGATCAGGCCCACGACCTCCTGCCATTTTCTGGTGCGCGGTAGATCTCCGAGCCGGATATGCCCCATGAGCGATCCCGGTTCAATGGCCGATTCTTGCGAGGGTGTCCTCTGGCTACTTTGAATCGGCAAATTCGGGGCATGTCAATGGGGCAAGCAAAGATAAGTCGGGCGGCGGCGGTCCCTTATCGATCGGAGCGCAGTTTTTGCCACATTCGCCGCTGCTGTCTCCACTCAGCGGTGGCGGCGATTGGCCTGAGTTGCCGCTCCCGGATCGGGTCGGACCCGCACATCACCCTCGGCAGGAACAGGATTTCCTCCTGGATCGCCGGCGCCAGGTGCAGCAGGTTCATGATCTGGGTCACGCGGGCCCGCGACACGTGCCCCAGCCGGGCGAGGTCGGCCTGGTCGGTGAGCGCCCCCGAGCGGATCAGGTCGTCGAAGCGGATCGCCAGGGCCATCAGGCGGGCGACCCTCGGCACCCGGCCGGCCGGCACGTCGTCGGGCACCGGCTGGGGGCCGGGGCGAATCTCACGCCGCCCCTTGTTCCGCAGCGAGAAGTGGATCTTCCGCGTGACCGTCAGCCCGCCATCGTGCATGCCGCCTCCTCGTCATTCGACAACGCGGCGATCCCGGTCGGGTTGAACGTGACCGAAATCGCCTCCTGGCTCGCGTCGTACGCGACCTGCGCGACCAGCAGCCGCACGATCCGCTCGCGCTCGCGCGGGTTCAGCGCATCCCACACCGGGTCGAAAGCCTCGATCGCCCCGACCAGCTCATCCTCATCGATGAGGCGCTTGTCGGCCCGCACGATCTGGTCGTCCAGTTCCGTCACCCGCTGCTCCGCGTCGCGCAGCCGGTCCTGCAACTCGGCGAGGCGCTCGGCCTGGTCGGCCCGCCGCCCCTCAGCCGCGAGCCGCTGCATCTGCTCCGTCAGCCGCGTGACGCGGCGCTCGGCCGTCTTGCGTGCTTCCTGCAAGGCGGCGGCCTCCTGCCGCAGGTGTTCCTGCGCGGCCCGCACGGCGTCGAGAATCACGCCGTCATCCTGCCCCAGCGCCCGAATCTGGTCCACGACGAACTGCTCGAGCTCGGCCGCCGGCAGCGACGGGGCCGGGCACTTATCCCAGCCGCGTTTCTGGGCGTTGACGCACACGTAGTAGCGGTAGCGCTTGTTGCCGCGCGTCGCGAAGTGGTGGCTCATCGCGCAACCGCAGGACGTGCAACGCACCAGTCCCTTCAGCAGTGCGCCGTACTTGTTGCGGGCGTACTTGCCGCCGCTGTTGCGGTTGATGCGCAGCTGCGCCTGGACGCGGCGGAACAGGTCCTCGTCGACGATCGCGTCCTGTTCGCCAGCGTAGAGCTGGTCGTGGTAGGCGATCTGGCCGCGGTACACCACGTTGGTGAGCAGGTTGAACAGCGTCGATTTGTCGAACGGCTTGCCGCCCCGCTGCCGGCCCTGCTTCGTTGTCCAGACCTTGTTGACCCAGCCGAGCTCATCCAGTCGCCGGATCGTCGCGGACACTGAGGCGCATTCGAGGTACAGCCCGAAGATGTACCGCACACGCTCGGCTTCCTCGGCGTTGACGATCAGCTTCGAGCCGCCCGGCTCGCGCAGGATGTCGTATCCGAGCACCGGCGGGCCGCCCGACCATTTCCCCTTGCGCCGCGCCGCCGCGATCTTGTCGCGCGTGCGCTCGCTGATGATCTCGCGTTCGAACTGGGCGAAGGACAGCAGGATGTTCAGCGTGAGCCGGCCCATTGAGTGGGTCGTATTGAACTGCTGGGTCACCGAGACGAACGAGACCTTGTGCCGCTCGAAGACCTCCATCAGTTTCGCGAAGTCGAGCAGCGATCGGCTCAGGCGATCCACTTTGTACACGACCACGCAGTCGACCCTGTCGGCCTCGATGTCCGCCATCAGGCGCTGGACCGCCGGCCGGTCCATGTTGCCGCCGGTGAAGCCCCCGTCGTCGTAGCGATCCGGCAGGCACACCCAACCCTCGGCCTTCTGGCTGGCGATGTAGTTCTCGGCGCTCTCGCGCTGCGCGTCCAGCGAGTTGAAGTCCTGCTCGAGGCCCTCCTCGGTGCTCTTGCGCGTGTAGATCGCGCATCGAACTCGCTTCCCGTTGCCGTTCACGCCTGCTCCGGTTTCTGGATGTTGAAGAAGTGGTAGCCGTTCCAGTGCGAACCCGTGATGGCGTACGCGACCGCACTGAGCGAGCGATACGCCCGCCCGTCGTACTCGAATCCGTTCGTCAGCACCTTCACCTCGTACATGTGTCCTTTGTACTGGCGATCGAGCGTTTGGCCGGGCATCGGCAGACGCTCGTCGCGCGACAACGCGATTCGCCCCGTCACCGTCTTCAGGTCGGCCGGCGCCGGCGGCATCGACAACTCGCGTGGCGGCCGGCGGCGCAGATCGGCGTCTCGGGCGAGTTCCTGGGCCCGCCGCCGCGCCCGCTCAGTCAGGTCGCCCTCCGCCAGCGCCTGCAGCCGCCAGGCGATCCGGCGGAACAGGTACTGGCGGTTGCCCGCCCGCGTCTCCTCGCCGAACAGGTCGACGTGCCGCCTACGCAGCTCGATCACCGTCATCCGCCGCAGGGCATCGATCTCCTTCGCCAGGTCGGCGGCGTTGATGTTCGCGGCCATGCATCTCTCCGTTTCTCTGGCCGTTAACCAGCCGACACACTGAGCCTCGTTTCGCCCGAAAGCTCAAGGCCGGTTTTGGCAGATTCGGAGAGTTTTTCACGGCCTGCGGCTGGGCATGAGGTTGGATCGCCGACCTGGTCGCGGCGGATCATCCGTGCCAGGCCGACGGCGATGATGGCGACAATCTCGTCGCGGCACTGACCGGGCGCGAGTTCGGTGGGTTCGTGCGACTTCCGTTTCGCAGGCATGCGGGCTCCTTCCCCGAGGCGGGGAGTTCACCCGGCTACATCTGCGTGAGCGTCGGAAGTGTCGCGACCAAACGACTGATCGACCTGACCACTCAAGACTAAACCCTGGCTGCTAACAGGATCACGATCTCAAGGGCTAGCAGTTCTCCGCTTTGAGCGGTACGATTCGCCCGTTCGCCCGGGACCGTTGCGGCGCGGAATCTCGTCGCGGCTGGGTCGCCGCTGGAATCAAGTGAAGGTTTGGGTCACGACCACACTCCGAACCGCGTCCGCGAGCGCTGCGACACATGGCGTGGGCAAGGCCGAATGCCGTCCGCGGTCTGGCTCGGTTGGCCCAGTGAACGTGGAGACGAGAATGGGCACACAGACTCAGGCTCCATACATCCCAAACGGCATCGTTGTTCCAACCTCCTTTGTCCAGCGCACGCTCGACCTTTACGAGAGCGAATACGTCGCGGTGGAGAAGGCGGAATGGGATGGCCGGAACGCGCGCTGCCGAATACGGCCCATCGCGTATCCGTTCACGAGGCCGGGCCACATCGACTACGTGACTGCGTCGATGGCACTCCTTTACGCTTCACAGGGCGCCTATCTGGCCGCGCGACTGGCCATTAGAGACGTCGGCGCCACCTATGATCCGCCGCTCACAGATGCTCACTTTTTCGCTACTCGAGACATTGGTGATCTTGTTTTTACTGACGTGTCTGTCGCGTTCAGGCGCAAAATACACATCGACATGACCGGGCCCCTTATACTGCAGCAGACCCTGCGTCCACTGCGCCTCTCGCGTGGATATTTCTTCGGGCGTCTGGAGGCTTGCTTGGATGGCCGATCCTGCCAAATCACAGGGGTCTTGGCAATGCCTGCACCTTCTCGCTCCGCGTGACGGGGTCCACAATGACGTCTGACTCATTCAACCAGAGGGCACGCGAGCTCGTCAATGTTCAGTACAGCGTCTTTCTCGGCGTAATCTTCAGCCTGTCCTTCTACGTCGACTCCTCTGGTCAGCCAGCCATCAAGCCGGTACTCAGCCTCCACGGTCGTCCCGAGGCAGTTCTCTTCATCATCTACTTCGTCCTCGATTGGTTCACCGCAAACGTCGTCGAGCGGAGACGCTTCCCATCTCCCGGCCATCTGCTACTCCGCGTTGCGTGGGTAGCTGTACTGGGAGCCACTGTCATCTCGCTCAGCGCCGACGGTCTTTGGAAGCTCTGGCTTCTCGCAGTCTACGTCATCATCTCGGGACTCTATGACCTCTGGTTCACGTGGCGGCTTCTGGATCGTGATGCAACCCCCGAAACGGTTCGCGGACTGCTGTTGGCCGGCATTCGCTTTCTTGTTGGCCTTTCGTTTGTAATCCCGGTGCTGATGGGCGCGATCGGGCGTGACGATGTCGTCAGGACGTGGGACAATCCGCAGACGTTCCTAGACTGCCTCTTCGGGATCACGGCGCTGTACGTCCTGCTAAAAATCGGCCGGTTCTTTTATCTCCTTCGCGTTCGGGTTCCAGACACCGCCGTGGTTGGGGAGCGTACCCATGCATAGCGCCACATTCATCGTCGTCGTTGCCGCTACGATTCTTGCGGTCAATGTGATCGCCTTCGTTCGGCGCGCAAATGACCCCCGGCGTTTTCGCACGTACTTCGCTGACCCTGACTACCACCGCCCGTTTCCGATATTGCTGTCAACCATAGGTACAATCGTCGGTGGCGGAATGTTCCTCGCAGTAGGGCAGATCGGATTCGAGGCCGGTGTGACAGGTATAGTAATAGGTGTCGCCTATGTCGTTGGATTCTCGCTTCTGGGGGTGTTTGCGCCGACCTTTCGCAGAGTGCTGGAGTCACACAAGGCTGATACCTTGATCGAGCTTCTCGAAGCATGTTATTCAAGACGCGTCGCGATACAGTTTAGCGTCGTTTCTGCGGCAATGTACTTCTTCTTACTCGCCGGACAGTTTGTAGCTCTTCATGAGTTCGCCGTTTACGCCCAGGCACTATGCGCGCACACGTGGATGCCCTGGGCGCTTGTCGGTTTGGGTGCCGGGTCAATGCTCGTGTACCCGGTAATTGGTGGATTACGGAAAGACATTTCGACAGACATAGTTCAGGTACTGCTAGTTGTCTTTGGTACACTTGTACTTGTACGGGGGTTCCTTGCGGACCCGCTGTCCGGCTCAATGTGGGGCAAGCTTCCGACCGAGCACCTCTCTGGTATGGGCAGTCCTGATAAGGGGTATGGGATTCTGTTTCTCGTCGGCGTACTTATCTTCGTTCCAGGCATGTTCCTGGTGCGAAACGACCTATGGCAGCGCATACGGGCGTCGAGAGACGCAACGCGGCTCAAGTCGACGTTCATTGCCGCGGGCGTTGTGTCGTGCCTTTTCTACGTCGTTTTCACGCTGATCGGCATGTGGGCTCAGGCAACTGGCACGAGTCAAGCGAAGACGGCTACCCTTGATATGATGGTGCGGTCGGTGCAGGACCCTGTCATACTCGGGCTCGTTGTTGGAGCGTTCTTTGCTGCCATACTGAGTTCGGCCGACACGTTCATCAACAATGCATCGGGTTTCCTCGCACGCGTCTGCTTTCCTGGAGCCTGGGAAAGGCGGGAACAGAAGGAGGGCGACAGAACGCTCATCATCTGGTCGAGGAGCTTTGCGATCGCCGTGACGATAGTGGGCGCACTGCTAGGATGGGTCGCGGCGGATATCGTTGATTTACTCGTCGGAGCGTTTAGTCTCCTGCTTATCTACCTTCCTGTCGTGCTGGGGACCTTCGTTCCGGCGTGGCGAAATGAGCGGAGCGCGTTTGTGAGCCCCGCGGCCGGCGTGGCCGTCTTCGTTGCACTCTTTTTCTTGTGGAACGCGAAGATGGCGTTCGCGCCTGCAGTGCTTATCTCAATCACGTTATTCGCAGTCATTGGGGCGTCCAGGCCAAAGGCCGTTCGCGAGGGTCCTACTGCCCCCCCCCCAGAGTCGTGAGTGGACTCTTCCGTTCTCTGTTGCCGCAACGGACGTTCTCACGAAATCTCGACCGCACGTTCGTGAGGCAAGCGCTTTGGCGGTGCTGCTGATTGCCGCGTATCGAACTCGCCGCGACTGCTTCGCGTTCCGAACGCGTGAGTTAACCACGAGAGCACCGGCGGGGTGAGAGTCTGAGAGTCGGGCCCGGATCGACGCCGAAATCGGCCCGTTCGGCGCCGGCCCCCGCGTCGCCTCATCAAAACCGAGAGCGCAGTCCCGAGCCGCCGAAATCGCTGTAACTCTTTGCCAACAACGGGATATAGCCGCCAGCGGCCGGTCGGCCCACCGCTCGCCCCCTGTAAACAAACGGGTCCGCCTCAGCTTGAGACGGACCGTCGTATCTCCCCGAACGTAACCCTAGCAGCAACTCTCGCTGCGTCTGGAGGGGAGAATTCCGCGCTGAGCGCGACTTGCGTTGCCCTGGGCAAAGCCGAGCGTTGTTCACTCCGCCTCGAACCCTTGGCTGTCGAACTTCAGCGTTCGGCAGTTCTCCGTCACGGTTCGCACCACGTGGTCTGGTGCGCCCGTTGGGATTTCGGCGTCGATCTCGAGGGTTATCTTCACTCTCGCGCCGAGGATTCCGGCAAGGTGAGCGACGACCTCGTCTGCGATTCGACCGGCATCCCGGCCAACCCGCGTGGAGTCCAGGGTCGCAGCCCCGTGGAAACGCTTCGGGCCGATCTGTGCATGAGGAGGCTGTGTGCCGCCCCCTGCCGTATCATCGGTTGTGGGTGATGGCGCTGTGCCGCCGCCTGCTCCACCGGTCGAGGTAGTCGTGGCGCCCGCGGTAGGAGGCGTTTTAACTGCGAGTTGACGTTGGGCGGCCTCCGGCTTCACGAGAAGACCCAGGGGATTGTCGCCATCGATCCAGACTTGCCGACCCGTCTGAAGACCACGATACCGGCCCGCCCCTTCGTCGAAGGCGAAATGCAGGATCGGGCCGTCCTTCTTCGCGGCGTCCATCTGCGCCGCGAAGAAGGCGCGCAACGCCTTCACATTCATCACCGAGCAGTCGATGATTTCGCCGGCCTTGAGCGGCAGCTTCTCCTTCAGCACGGTGACCGC
>JAGPES010000009.1 GCA_018057015.1 Pseudomonadales bacterium
GCGACAGCTTCCTCGATCGCGTTCAGGTCCTCGCGCTGGATGTTCTCGATCAGCGCCATCGCGATAGCCGCCTCGTCGGGCACATCGCGCACGATCACGGGTATGTCGCCGAGACCGGCCATCTGCGCGGCGCGCCAGCGGCGCTCGCCCGCGATGATCTCGTAACGCTCCCCGCCGACGGGCCGCACGATGATGGGCTGCATAAGGCCCTGGGTGCGGATCGAGTGCGCGAGTTCCTCGAGCGCCTCGGGATTGAAGTCACGTCGCGGCTGGTAGCGTCCGCGCTGGACCAGGTCGACCGGCAGCGAGCGCAGTTCCTCCTGCAGCGCCCCCGGCTGATGCGCATCCGGCGTGCCCTGGCCAAAACTCGCCGCGCCGATCAGGGCATCCAGTCCTCTGCCGAGGCCGCGTTTCTTGACAACCATCTGTGCTCCTCGTGAACGGGCGGCGGTTCAGTCGCCGACCACCGCGACCGCGCCCTCGGGCACGGCAACGGTTGACCGCTTGCCGTGGCGGCGCAGCATTTCGGATGCCGCCGCGAGGTAGGCAATGGCACCGCGCGAGGCCGCATCATAGACCAGGGCCGGCTTGCCGTGGCTAGGCGCCTCGGCGAGACGGACGTTGCGCGGGATCAGCGTGGCGTAGACGCGCGAGCCGAAATGCCCGATCAGCTGCATCGACACGTCGTTGGTAAGCGAGTTGCGCGCATCGTACATCGTGCGCAGCAGGCCTTCGATCCTGAGTTGCGGGTTCAGCATCCTCTGCACCCGCGTCACCGTGTTCAGCAGCGAGGACAGCCCCTCCAGCGCGTAATACTCGCACTGCACAGGGATCAGCACGCTGTCGGCGGCGACCAGTGCGTTCACGGTGAGCATGTTCAGCGACGGCGGACAGTCGATCAGCATGTAATCGTATTCGTGCTTCACTCGCGCCAGCGCGTAGCGCAGGCGATTCTCCTTGGTGGTCGTGCTCACGAGCTCCACTTCGGCGGCGGTCAGGTCCGCGTTGGCCGGTATCACGTCGAAGCCGGCTTCCGGCGAGCGCTGCCTCACGTCCTCGACGTGCGCCCCGTGCATCAGGACGTCGTATACCGAGGACTCGAGTCCGTGCTTGTCGACGCCGCAGCCCATGGTGGCGTTGCCCTGCGGATCGAGGTCGATCAGCAGCACGCGCTGGCCGTTGGCCGCCAGCGACGCGGCGAGATTCACGGTGGTTGTCGTCTTGCCCACGCCGCCTTTCTGGTTTGTTACCGCGATCGTCGTCACTGCGCCGCCATGCCTTGCCGGGTGATCTTCAACAACTGCCGTTGCGCGGAGATGCCGGGAACCTCGAGCCGCGTCCGGGAGGCGACAGTATAGGGCGTTGTGACCTCGGCGACTTCCTCCTCGTCGAGGCCGGCCTTCATCGCCAGCAGACAACCCCCCGGGGCTAGGAGGTGGCCACTGACGCGGATCATCTCCGCCAGGCTGGCGAAGGCGCGGCTGGTCACGCAGTCGAAACCCCGCGCATCGGCCAGCGCTTCGGCGCGGGCGTGGTGCACCGTCACGTTCGCGAGCGCGAGCGCCACCCTGGCCTGGAACAGGAAACGGACCTTCTTGCCGTTGCTGTCGAGCAGGTGGAACTCGCGTTGCGGAAACCAGATCGCGAGCGGTATCCCCGGCAGGCCGCCCCCGCTGCCGACGTCGAGGATGCGCTGTCCGCACAGGTGCGGCGCGATGCTCAGGCTGTCCAGCAGGTGGCGGGAGACCATCTCCAGCGGATCGTGGATCCCGGTGAGGTTGTAGGCGCGGTTCCATTTCGCAAGGAGCGAGAGGAATTCGAGCAGGCGCGCGACCTTTCCCGGCTCGGGGGCCAGGCCGAGGGCCTGCAGACCCCCGGTGAGTTTATGCTCCGCTTGCGCGCCGCCGGCGTTGGGCATTCGCGTCAGGCCGTGCGCCGTTCCAGCCAGCCGCGTTTCTTCAGGTGGATCAGCAGCAGCGAGATCGCGGCTGGTGTCACACCCGGAATGCGTGCCGCGTGCGCCAGCGTCGCCGGGCAAGCGGATTGAAGCTTGTGACGCACCTCGTGCGAAAGACCGTCGACGGCGCCGTAGTCGAAATCGGGCGCGAGCGCAGCGTGCTCGTAGCGGCGCATGCGGTCTATCTCGTCCTGCTGGCGGTCGATGTAACCGGCATACTTGGCCTGGATCTCGACCTGCTCGGCAACATCGGCACCGACGCCGGCGTCGCCGCAGATCGCAACGATGTCGCTGTAGCCGACTTCCGGGCGTTTCAGCAGTTCGATCAACCGGTATTCGCGGGCCAGCGCGCGGTCGCCGAGCGCGGAGAAGGCCTCGGCCTGCGGCGTACCGGGACGCACCAGTGTCTGCTCCAGGCGCTGCATCTCGCGCTGCATGCCATCGCGCTTGACGCAATACGCGGCCCAACGCTCGTCATCGACCAGGCCGAGCTCGCGACCGGCCGGGGTCAGCCGCAGGTCGGCGTTGTCCTCGCGCAGCAGCAGGCGGTATTCGGCACGGCTGGTGAACATGCGATAGGGCTCGGAGGTGCCCAGCGTGACCAGGTCGTCGACGAGCACTCCGAGATAACCTTCGTGCCGGCGCGGATACCACGGCTCGCGTTCCTGCACGCGCAGCGCGGCGTTGATGCCGGCCAGCAGTCCCTGCGCACCCGCTTCCTCGTAGCCGGTGGTGCCATTGATCTGCCCGGCAAAAAACAGCCCTTCCAGGTAGCGGGTCTCCAGCGCGTGGGTCAACCCGCGCGGATCGAAGAAATCGTATTCGATCGCGTAGCCGGGACGCGTGATGTGGGCGTTCTCGAGTCCCTTGATCGACTGGACGATGCGCACCTGCACGTCGAAGGGGAGGCTGGTCGAGATGCCGTTCGGGTACAGCTCGTTCGAGGTGAGGCCCTCGGGCTCGATGAACACCTGGTGCGAGGTCTTGTCGGCGAAACGCACGATCTTGTCCTCGACCGAAGGACAGTAGCGCGGCCCGGTGCCTTCGATCACGCCGGTGTACATCGGCGACCGGTCGAGCGATCCGCGGATTATCTCGTGCGTCTTTTCGTTGGTGTGGGTGACGTGGCAGCTGAGCTGGCGCGGGTGTTCCCCGGCGCTGCCGATGTAGCTCATCACCGGCACGGGCGTGTCACCGGGCTGCTCCTGCAGCTCGCTGAAATCGACGCTGCGCGCGTCGATGCGCGGCGGCGTGCCGGTCTTCAGGCGTCCGACGGCGAACGGCAGCTCGCGCAGTCTTGCCGCGAGGGCATTCGATGCCGGGTCACCGGCGCGGCCACCGCCGTAGTTCTCGAGCCCGATATGGATCTTGCCACCGAGGAAGGTGCCGGTCGCCAGCACCACGGTCTCGGCGCCAAAGGCGAGCCCCATCTGCGTGATCACGCCGCGCACGCGCTGGCCTTCGACGATCAGGTCGGTTACGGGCTGCTGGAAGAGGTCGAGGTTGGGCTGGTTCTCGACGATGGCGCGGATCGTATTGCGGTAGAGCACGCGGTCGGCCTGCGCACGCGTCGCCCGCACGGCGGGTCCCTTGCGGGCATTGAGCACGCGGAACTGGATGCCGGCACGATCGGTGGCACGGGCCATCGCGCCACCGAGGGCATCGATCTCCTTGACCAGGTGACTCTTGCCGATGCCGCCGATCGCCGGGTTGCAGGACATCTGGCCGAGCTGCTCGATGCTCTGGGTCAGCAGCAGCGTGGGCACGCCCATGCGCGCGCTGGCCAGCGCGGCCTCGGTGCCCGCGTGGCCGCCGCCGACGACGATCACGCCATAGTGTCTGGGGTATTTCACGGAGCACTCTCCGGAAGGGGCCGCGGATTATATATCCGGCGCCGGAACTGTACAAAAACTGATCTGACGGAATTGTTGGGTTCCGTGGTGCGTTCCCAATGTGGCGCAGAATACATATTGGATAGGGTTCTTAATTCTTTAAGTAAATGAGGTAGAAGAAAGGAATCAATAGATGTAGAGGGTCGCCTGCGCTGTGTGTATGTCTGTTTTATCATTTTGAAACAACGGGTTGTGACCATGACAAGCACCGTTGAATCCTCCGTGCATGCCGTGCTGCGGATGTGTCGCGGCTGGGGATGGTTTTCGGGGCTCTCGGCGGGTCCACGCTGGCAGGGCAAGAGATGCACCCCCTTCACGCAGTTTTTCCACAGCTTGTCGGGCAGCGGCAGACAGCCTCACTTGCCGATGCAGAAGCTGGTGAAGATGTGTCCCAACAGGTCGTCGGCGCTGAACTCGCCGGTGATCTCGCCGAGGCTGTGCTGCGCCAGGCGCAGATGCTCTGCCAGGAGTTCGCCTGCGGCGAACTGACGCAATTGCGCAGCGCCGGCGCGCAGCGCCAATTCGGTGCGATCCAGTGCATCCAGGTGGCGACGGCGGGCCGAGAAATCGCCGCCGCTACTGCCCTGGTAGCCGATTGCGTGTTTCAGGTGTTCGCGTAGCGCGGTCATGCCGGCACCGGTCAGTGCCGAAACGGCGATGACGGGCACTGGCGCATCCTGCAGCACGCCCGGCGTCAGGCCGGACAGGTCGCACTTGTTCATCACGATCGATGTTGCGGGCAGGCTTGCGCGCATCTCCCCGAAGCTCTGCTCCAGGATTGTCCCGGCATCCTGTTCACCGCTGCTGTCGATGACGAGCAGCAGGTGATCGGCGCGTTCGATGGCCTGGCGCGCGCGGCGGATCCCTTCCTGTTCCACTTCGTCGGGGCTGTCGTGCAGGCCGGCGGTGTCAATGATGTGAAGCGGCAGTCCGTCGAGCTCGATTTCCTCGCGCAGGATGTCCCGCGTCGTGCCCGGTATGGCCGTAACGATCGCGGTATCGCGGCCGGCCAGTGCGTTCATCACGCTCGACTTGCCGGCATTCGGCTTGCCGGTGAGGACCAGCGTCATGCCGTCGCGTACCAGCACGCCGTTACGCGCGGACTCGCGGACGGCTGCTACCTGCAGCAGCAGCGTTTCCAGGCGGTTTGCGACCTGGGCATCGACGAGGAAATCCACTTCCTCCTCGGGAAAGTCGATGCTCGCCTCCACGAACACGCGCAGCGATACCAGCTCGTGCAGCAGGTCGTGGATGCGCTCGGAGAACGCGCCCTGCAGGGAGCGTATCGCGTTGCGTGCAGCGTGCGCGGTGGTGCTGTCGATCAGGTCGGCGATGGCTTCGGCCTGGGCGAGGTCGATCTTGCCATTCAGGAAGGCGCGTTCGCTGAATTCACCCGGACGCGCGAGGCGCGCGCCGTGGCGCAGCACGCTCTGCAGCAGGAGATCGAGCACGATGGGACCGCCATGGCCCTGCAGCTCCGCGACGTCCTCGCCGGTGAAACTGTTCGGTGCCGGAAAATACAGCGCGATGCCACGGTCGAGCACGCTGCCCTGCGCGGTCACCACGTGTTCGCGGAAGTCGGTCAGCGTGGCATGGCGCGGCGGTGGCAACGCGCCGCATACGGCGGTGAGAATACGGCCCGCATCGGGACCGGAGATACGGATGACACCGATTCCGCCGCGCCCGGGAGCGGTGGTGATCGCGGCGATGGTGTCGGTGTCAGCCGCGCCGATCACGCGTTCGCGCCGTCAGGGAGCGTTGTCTATCTGGCGCGTGATCACCCATTGCTGGGCCATCGACAGCACGTTGTTCACGAGCCAGTACAGCACCAGGCCTGCGGGAAAGAAGAGAAAGAACACCGTGAAGATGATCGGCATGAACTGGAACACCTTGGCCTGCATCGGATCGGGCGGCGGCGGGTTCAGCTTTTGCTGGAAGTACATCGACGCGCCCATCAGCAGCGGTAGCACGAAATAGGGATCCATCGCCGAGAGGTCATCGATCCAAAGCATGAATGGCGCGTGGCGCAATTCGACACTCTCGAGCAGCACCCAGTAGAGCGACAGGAACACCGGCATCTGGATCAGGATCGGCAGGCAGCCGCCGAGCGGATTGACCTTTTCCTTGCGGTAGAGGTCCATGGTCTCCTGCGAGAGCTTCTGGCGGTCCTCGCCGTAGCGCTCACGCAGTTCCAGCATCTTCGGCTGCAGCTTGCGCATCTTCGCCATCGACCGGTAGCTGGTTGCCGACAGGTGGAAGAACGCGCCTTTTACCAGCAGCGTCAACAAGATTATCGCCACGCCCCAGTTGCCGATGCCTGCACCGATGTCGAGTTCCCAGTCCCCGATGCGCAGCCTGCCGGTCGCGAAGAAGAACAGGAGCGCAAACAACGGTTGTGCGATCCACCACAGCCAGCCGTAGTCCACGGTGAGGTCCAGGCCCGGAGCGATCTGGCGCAGGCGGAACTGGTCCTTCGGGCCGGCGTAAAACTGCGCGCCGATGGAGCCGGTGGCGCCGGGTGCCAGTTTCAGTTCCGGCGAGGTGAAGCGCGCGATGTTGTCGCCAGCGGCGGTTTTCAGCATCGAAAACGTGTTCTGGGCGTCGGCCGATGGAATCCATGCGCTGATGAAGTAGTGCTGTACCAGCGCGACCCACCCACCCTTGTTCGCGCCTTCGTAGGGCTTCTCCTCGATGTCCGCGAAGGTGAACTTCTGGTATGGCTCGTCGGTGGTACGCGTCGCGAAGCCGATGAACGGCTTGATGCCTAGCGCGCCGCCGACGGCGCCGGGATCGGGGCGGTTGTCGCGCTTGAGCTGGCCGAACAGCGCGGCCTGCCAGGGGTGCTCGCTGTTGTTCGTCACCAGGTATTCGACGTCGACCACGTACTCGCCGCGCTGGAAGGTGAAGCGCTTGGTGATGGTGACGCCGTCGGCCGTTGCGTACTGCAGGTCGACGACCAGTTCGTCCTGGTCGGGCTTCATTTCATACCGGGTCGCGGCGGCCGAAAACAGCGGCCGACCGGCTGGCGTGTCGGTGCCGTTGGCGCCGATCAGCCCACTCATGGCGATGTAGTAGCGTTTCGCGTTCTGCTCCAGCAGCTGGAACGGCTGGTCGTGCCCGTCCAGGCTGGCGAGGTGACGCGGCAGCGCCACCGAGACGATGTCACCCCCGAGCAACGCGATGTCGAGCAGCAGCGAGTCGGTGCGCACCGTGATGGTCTGTTGCGCATCGGTTGTCGTGGGTACCGCCGGGGGTTCACCGGGGCGCTGCAGGCTTGGGATATCCGCGGCGGGGCTGACCGTGCCGGTAGTCGGAGGGATCGCGGTCGCAGCCGGCGCGGTCGGCGTAGCGGCCGCGATCTCGGCTGCTTCGGCCGCAGCAGCCTGCTCGGTGTGCGCATTGCTGAATTTCACCCATTCGGTCAGCAGCATCCCGGACACCAGGACCAGTGCGACGATCAGCAAATTGCGTTGAATGTCCATTAACGGGGGGTGTCCGAGCAGGAGGTAACAGAGTTGCCGCTCGCGCAGCCGGGAACGGGGTCGTGACCGCCTTCGTGCCACGGGTGGCAGCGTGACAGCCTGCGCAGGGAGAGCCAACCGCCGCGAAGCGGGCCGTGACGGAGAATGGCTTCACGCGCGTAACGCGAACAGGTGGGATCGAAGCGGCAATGCTGACCGATCCACGGGCTCAGGAAGAAACGGTAGCCATCGATGAGGGCGACCATCAGGGAGATGCAGACACGGCGCAGGATGCTGCCTCCGATTCCCGATATGTCCTGCCGAGACGATTCCATAACCTGGTCAGGTGCTGCGTTATGGTGCCGTTGTCGAGCTCAGCTATGCCGCGACGCGCCAGGACGATGATGTCGAGGCCAGCCAATACGGGCTGAATGTGCCGGTAGGACTCGCGAACCTGGCGCTTGACGCGGTTGCGGCACGTGGCCATGCGGCAGTTCTTCTTGCCGACGACGATGCCAAGGCGAGCGTGCTCCAGCCCGTTCGGGCGCGCGAGCACGAGCAACTCGCGTGTCGACACCCGCAACCTGGAGTCGTCGAAAACTGCCTTGAACTGTGCGGAGTTCAGCAGGCGTACCTGCCGGGGATATTCCGCGCCCGCCATACATCGTCGCTACGGGCCCTGTCAGGCCGCCAGACGCTTGCGGCCCTTCGCGCGACGACGCTTCAGTACGATGCGGCCATTGCGGGTCGCCATGCGTGCACGGAAGCCGTGGGTGCGCTTGCGCTTCAGGTTGCTCGGTTGAAACGTTCTTTTGCTCATGATGTGCTCGCCCTGGGTCCGGTCCGGTGGATCCGGAAATGCCGAAAAAGACGCGGGATTCTAGTGAAATCCGTGCACGGGGGCAAATGCGGCGTAGGCGAAGAGTTGGCACAATTTCAATGAACGCGCCCCGGCGAGCGGTGGCGGGCGTGCTCCCGCACAGCTTTCCGCAAGCCGATCGGCGTCCGGCCCGCGTTGTTGATAAACACGAAAAGCCAAATTCAATCAATTGGTTGGTGGCTGCCAAGGCTGTGGGAAAGCTGTATGGCGCATGGTATCGGCTGTAGTTTCGAGCCGGTACAGCGCGATGGAAAGACACAGGAAACGAACATTCCGCACAATTGTTGATAACAGGTTATCCACAGTCAACCGCATCCCAGGCGCCTTCCACAGCTTTGCTGTACCTGCTTTGTGTGTTTGCAACATATTGAAAAATAATCACTAATCCAAAAAACGATATTTTCTCCGATGCCGTGTGTATAAGTTCTGTGGAAAACGTTAGAATGCGCGTGCCCAGTTATTCAGTGGTTTTGGGCACATGGTTCGTGGCGGCGATACCACAATAAATACATGCATCGGTCAGCAGTTTCGGACCATGCTCTCGGGGCTTTTAAGGGATGGATGTGACCTGGCAGCGCTGCAGCAGCTTTCTACGCGATGAAATGCCACCGCAGCAGTTCAACACCTGGATCCGGCCATTGCGCGCCGAGGAATCCGCGATCGGGCTGCAGTTGATTGCACCGAACCGTTTCGTCAAGGAATGGGTGCGCGAAAAGTATTTCGAGCGTATTCGCCAGCTGGTGAGCGAAGTATCGGGCGGCCGGATTGCCACGGTGGAGCTCGACACCTTGCGCCAGGACAGTCTGCAGCGAGCACCGCTGCCAGCAGAGCCGGTCGAACCGGTCGCGCCGGCCGCACGCGTCAGCAGGGACGCCATGGTGACGGCGCCGGTCGCCGCGCCGGCGTCCCGCAAGGTCGAGGCCGACGTGGCGCCACGGCACAACAACTTCCTCATCGAAGGCTACACATTCCAGAGTTTCGTGGAGGGCAAGAGCAACCAGCTCGCGCGCGCGGCGGCACAGCAGGTCGCGCAAAATCCGGGCGGCTCCTACAACCCCCTGTTCATCTACGGTGGGGTAGGCCTGGGCAAGACCCACCTGATGCACGCTGTCGGCAACGCCATGCTGGAGAGCAACCCCAGCGCCCGGATCGTCTACCTGCACTCCGAACGTTTCGTCGCCGACATGGTGAAGGCGCTGCAGTTGAACGCCATCAATGATTTCAAACGTTATTACCGTTCGGTCGATGCACTGCTGATCGACGACATCCAGTTCTTCGCGAACAAGGAACGATCGCAGGAGGAGTTTTTCCACACCTTCAACGCGCTGCTCGAAGGCGGCCAGCAGATGATCCTCACCTGCGATCGCTACCCCAAGGAGATCGATGGCCTGGAGGAGCGGCTGAAGTCGCGCTTCGGATGGGGGCTCACCGTGGCAGTCGAGCCGCCGGAACTCGAGACACGGGTGGCGATATTGATGAAGAAGGCCGAACAGTCGCGGATCGATTTGCCCGCCGACGTTGCCTTCTTCGTGGCGCAGCGCATCAAGTCGAATGTGCGGGAACTGGAGGGTGCGCTCAAACGCGTGATCGCCAGCTCGCAGTTCACCAACCGGCGCATCGACATCGAACTGGTCAAGGAATCACTGAAGGACCTGCTTGCGCTGCAGGACAAGCTGGTCAGCCTGGACAACATCCAGCGTACCGTGGCCGAATACTACAAGATCAAGCTGTCCGACCTCTTGTCCAAGCGGCGCAGCCGCTCGGTGGCGCGGCCGCGCCAACTGGCCATGGCGCTGGCCAAGGAACTGACCAACCACAGCTTGCCGGAGATCGGCGAGGCGTTCGGCGGGCGCGACCATACGACGGTGTTGCATGCCTGCAAGAAGATAAGGGAACTGCGCGAGTACGATTCCGATATTCGCGAGGATCACAAGAACCTCTACCGCCTGCTGTCGACCTGAGGGTCGCATCGCCACTGGCGCAAGGGACAAGGAATTCACTGCGGAGACTCGATGCATGAAATTTTCGATTTCCAGGGACGCGTTGCTGAAACCACTGAGCCTGGTGGCCGGAGTGGTGGAGCGACGCCAGACGCTGCCGATACTGTCAAACGTGCTGATCACGCTGGACGGTGACGGCCTGTCACTGACGGGAACGGATACCGAGGTGGAACTGGCGGCACGCATCACGTTGCCGGAGGCGGGCGAGAGCGGCGAGATAACGGTGCCGGCGCGCAAGCTTGCGGACATTTGCAAATCGCTGCCGGATTCCGGTCGCCTCGAGTTCACCCTGGACGAGCAACGGGTGCAACTGCGCAGCGGGCGCAGTCGCTTCACGCTGTCGACGCTGCCTGCCGGCGAGTTCCCGAACATCGAGCCCGCGGCCGGATCGGTGGAATTCACCGTCAACCAGGCGCAACTCAAGAGCCTGATCGATCGCACGGCGTTCTCGATGGCACAGCAGGACGTGCGCTATTACCTGAATGGCATGTTGTTCGAGGTGACGCCCCGCCATCTGCGTACCGTGGCGACCGACGGCCACCGGCTTGCTATGGCCACCCTCGAGGGCGAGTTGGCAGGCGTACGCTCGGATCTGCAGGTGATCCTGCCGCGCAAGGGTGTGCTGGAACTGCTGCGACTGCTGCAGAATCCCGAGGAGGACGTGCGCCTGGTGCTGGGCGGCAACCACTTCCACGCCGTCACGCCGGAATTCACTTTCACGTCAAAGCTGGTCGACGGCAAGTTTCCCGATTATGAGCGCGTGCTGCCGCGCGATGCGGACAAGCGCGTGCTCGGCCCGCGCCTCGAGTTGAAGGATGCGCTGGCGCGCACGGCCATCCTCTCGAACGAGAAGTACCGCGGCGTTCGCCTGGTGCTGGAAGACGGCAACCTGCAGATCCTCGCCAACAATCCTGAACAGGAGGAGGCGGAGGAACAGGTGGGCGTGAGCTATTCCGGCCCCCGCGTCGAGATCGGCTTCAACGTCAGTTACCTGATCGATGTGCTGTCGGTGCTCGGCAGCGAGGAAGTGCGCCTGCAACTGTCGGATGGCAGCCGCAGCGTGTTGATTCAGGACCCAGACCGTGAAGAGGCGCTCTACGTCGTGATGCCGATGCGGCTCTGAGGCCCGCGACCAGCGAATGTCCATTCGGCGGCTGCGCATCAGCCAGCTCCGGAACATAGAGCAGGCGGAGCTCGAACTGCTCCGGGTGAACCTGCTGTGCGGCCCGAATGGCAGCGGCAAGACCAGCGTGCTGGAGGCGGTATTCCTGCTCGGCTCCGGCCGTTCCTTTCGCGCGACCCGCCTCGACCCGGTTATTCACCACGATGCCCGCCAGTGCACGGTCTTCGCGTCGCTCCTCGACGCGAAAGAGGGCGGGGCTCCCGTGGCCATCGGCGTGTCGCGGGATCGGGACGGTAGTTTCGTCGGGCGGATACAGGGGCAGGCGATCCGCAATTCCGCAGAACTGGCGCGGCGCCTGCCGTTGCAACTGATCAATTCCGACACCTTCGCGCTGTTGGAGGGGGGGCCGAAGGTGCGGCGCCAGTTCCTGGACTGGGGGGTGTTCCACGTGGAACATGGTTTCCACCGCCTGTGGCTGGATGTCCATCGCTGCCTGCGCCAGCGCAATGCCCTGTTGCGGCATGATAGAATTTCATCGGCTCAACTCGGAATCTGGGATAGCCAACTGGCGGAGTGTGCGACTCAGCTCGATGAATTGCGCGCCGGCTACTTTGAAGCCTTTCATCCTGTTTTCCAGCAGACATTGCGCGAATTGCTGAGCCTCGACGGCCTGGAATTGAGCTATCTGCGGGGTTGGGACCGCGAGCGGACCCTGGAATCCGTGCTCTCCGAGCAGATCGAGAAGGACAGGGTGCGCGGTTTCACCCAGAGCGGCCCGCACCGGGCCGATATCCGGGTCCGTATTCGCGGGCTCAATGCCGCTGAAGTGCTGTCACGCGGCCAGCAAAAACTCGTGGTCGCGGCGATGAAGCTGGCACAGGGGCGTCTTTTCAGTGCAACCCAGGGACGGGATTGCGTGTTCCTGGTCGATGATCTCCCCGCGGAACTGGACAGGGAGCATCGAAGGCAACTGTGCCGGCTGCTGGCAGCGATGCGCTGCCAGGTGCTACTCAGCTGCGTTGATGCTACCGAACTCAGCGGTTGCTGGGATGGGCTGGCGGCAAAGGAAATGAAATTGTTCCACGTGGAACATGGCGCGCTCAGCGCGGTGAAATGAAGGAAGACATGATGGAGCCTATGGACAACACGGTCGATACGGAATACGGAGCCGAAAGCATCAAGGTGCTCAAGGGACTGGATGCGGTGCGCAAGCGGCCGGGCATGTACATCGGCGATACCGACGATGGTACAGGCCTCCATCACATGGTGTTCGAGATAGTCGACAACTCGATCGACGAGGCGATGGCCGGACATTGCAACCAGGTGCAGGTTATCCTGCACCCGGATGAGTCGGTGACCGTGATCGACAACGGGCGGGGCATCCCGACGGATATGCACGAAGAGGGCATTTCCGCCGCGGAAGTGATCATGACCACGCTGCATGCGGGTGGCAAGTTCGGCGAGGAAGGCGGCGGCTACAAGGTCTCCGGCGGTCTGCACGGCGTGGGCGCCTCGGTCGTGAATGCCCTGTCGTCCAAGCTCATATTGCGTATCCGCCGCAACGGCAAGGTCTACGAGCAGGTCTACCGGCATGGTGTGGCCGAGGCGCCATTGGTCGTGGTGGGCGATACCACCTCCAAGGGCACGGAAATCCGCTTCCATCCGTCGCCAGAGACCTTCCATAACATCGAATTCCATTTCGACATCCTTGCCGCGCGCCTGCGCGAGCTCGCGTTCCTGAACGCCGGGCTGCAGATCCTGATGAAGGACGAACGCTCGGGGCAGGAGACGGAGTTCAAATACGACGGCGGCGTGCGTGCCTTCGTCGAATATCTCAACACCAACAAGACGCCGGTCAACCGGGCGCTGCATTTCCGCAGCGAGCAGAACGGCATCGGCGTGGAAGTCTCGATGCAGTGGAACGACACCTACCAGGAGAACGTCCTCTGCTACACCAACAACATCCCCCAGCGCGATGGGGGTACCCACCTGGCTGGCTTCCGTGCCGCGCTGACTCGCAATCTCAACAGCTACATCGAAAAGGAAGGGCTGGCGGCCAAGGCCAAGGTGGCTACCACCGGTGATGATGCACGCGAGGGGCTGACGGCCGTGATCTCGGTGAAGGTGCCGGACCCCAAGTTCTCGTCGCAGACCAAGGACAAACTGGTGTCGTCCGAGGTCAAGAACGCCGTCGAGCAGGCGATGAACGACAAGTTCGGCGCTTATCTGCTCGAGAACCCGGCCGAAGCCAAGGCCGTGGTCGGCAAGATGGTCGATGCCGCGCGCGCGCGCGAAGCCGCCCGCAAGGCGCGTGAAATGACGCGACGCAAGGGAGCGCTGGACATTGCCGGCCTGCCGGGCAAGCTCGCCGACTGTCAGGAAAAGGATCCGGCGCTGTCCGAGCTGTTCCTGGTCGAGGGTGATTCCGCCGGCGGTTCGGCCAAGCAAGGCCGCGACCGGCGCTTCCAGGCGATCCTGCCGCTGAAGGGCAAGATCCTGAACGTCGAAAAGGCCCGTTTCGACCGGATGCTCTCGTCGCAGGAAATCGGCACGCTCGTGATCGCGATGGGCTGCGGCATCGGGAACGACGAATTCAATGCCGACAAGATGCGCTATCACCGCGTCATCATCATGACCGACGCGGACGTGGACGGTTCACACATCCGCACGCTGTTGCTGACTTTCTTCTTCCGCCAGATGCGCGAACTGATCGAGCGCGGCTACGTCTATATCGCCCAGCCGCCGCTTTACAAGATCGCCAAGGGCAAGCAGCAGCAATACCTCAAGGACGACGATGCGCTGAACCAGTACCTGACGCAATCGGCGCTGGACGGCGGTTCGCTGCACGTCAACCGGCAAGCCCCCGGCATCGCCGGCGAAGCGCTGGAGACGCTGGTCAACAATTACCGCCGCGTGATGCGCATCATCGAGCGCATGTCGCGGATCTATCCGCAACGCGTGCTCGAGGAGTTGATGCACGTACCGATGCTGGAAGTGTCGGAGCTTGGCGACCGGGCGCGCCTGGACGAGTGGCTCGCGATGATGACGGAGCGTTTCGCCGGCGACCGCAGGTCGGGCGACGACGTGTTCCGTTTCTACGCGCACGAAGACGAGGAACGTCACCACGCACTGCCGGCGGTCGAACTGGTCAGCCACGGCGTGGCGACCCAATACGTGCTGTCGCGCGACTTCCTGATCTCCGGTGAATACCGCGAGATCACTACGCTCGGACACACCTTGTCGGGTCTGCTGGAAGCGGATGGTTTCGTGCGTCGAGGCGAGCGTGAGCAAGCGCTCACTACCTTTGGAGAGGCTCTAGACTGGCTGATGGCAGAAGCACGCAAGGGGTACGGCATCCAGCGTTACAAGGGTCTGGGCGAAATGAATCCGGGCCAGCTCTGGGAAACCACGATGGATCCCGACGCACGGTGCCTGCTGCGCGTGACGGTGGAGGACGCGATTTCCGCCGACCTGATGTTCACCACGCTGATGGGCGATGACGTTGAGCCGCGTCGCGCATTCATCGAGCAGAACGCGCTGGCGGTGACGAATCTCGATATCTGAGGTCTTGCAGGAGGTCGACGATGCACAAATGTGCAGGTCTGGCGGTGCGAATGCATGTGTCGGGGATGACGACGAAGGCACCAGTTTCCTGTTCGGGATCGGGATCGGCGCGAGCCCGACGCCGGCTTGGCACCTGCGCCTGGAGTTCCAGTCGTTCCCGATCGAAGAAGAGCTCCTGGTTGCGAGCAGCGATACGACGGTCGACACCTTCCTGCTCGAGGCTCGATACCGCTTCGGACGCTGACGTGCCGTCGCCAATCCATTCTTTCAGGTAAGGCAGTCCATGAAATCCGCCGTCGCCATCCGTCACGTAGCCTTCGAAGACATGGGCTCCTTTGCCACCGTGCTGGCAGGACGTGCCATCGTGCTGCGCTATCTCGAGGCTGGCGTGGACGACCTGTCGGCAATGGATGCGTGCGAACCCGATCTGCTGGTAGTGCTTGGAGGACCGATCGGCGCTTGCGATGAAGCGAACTATCCCTTCATCCGCGATGAACTGCGTGTTATCCAAACGCGGCTGCAGGCCGGGCGTCCGACGCTGGGGATCTGCCTGGGCGCGCAAATGATGGCACGCGCCCTGGGGGCCCGCGTCTTTCCGGGGCCAGCCAGGGAGATCGGGTGGAAACCGCTGGTCTTGTCGGGCGCAGCGCGTACCTCACCGCTCGTGCACCTGGACGGTGCGCTGACCTCGATGCTGCACTGGCACGGCGACACCTTCGATCTGCCTGACGGCGCGACACTGCTCGCGTCCACCGACCTCTGCCGTCATCAGGCGTTTTCGTGGCGTCGGCATGCGCTGGGCTTCCAGTGTCATCCCGAAGCCCGGGCAGGGCAGATCGAACGCTGGCTCATCGGGCATGCTGCCGAACTCGAGGCGGCGGGACTGTCGGTGCCGGCCCTGCGCGCGGACAGTGCGAGACTCGCTCCGGTCCTGGAGGTCCAGGGCACGCGCTGTTTTGCCGAGTGGCTGGAGGGCCTTGGGTTGTGAATCCTCGTTTCGGGTAATCTGCAGATTCGTACGTTCGGACAGGAAGGCAGGCGATGCAGGTTGCGATCATCACGGGCGCCGGAAGTGGCATTGGCCTTGCGAGCGCCAGGATGCTCCACGACATGGGCATGGCTGTCGTCGGCGTCGGGCGCGACCCGGCGAAGCTCAACGCGCTGCAGCAGACGATCGGCGATCCCGGGCGGCTCGCCGCGTTGTCGGTCGATATCACCGCGAAGGACGCACCGAAGCGTATCGTCGACCAGGCGCTGGAACGGTATGGTCGCATCGACTTTCTCGTCAACAACGCCGGAATCGGCAGCCCCAAGCCGCTGCACGAAACGGACGACGAAACGCTCGACCATTTTCTCGACATCATGCTGCGCGCCCCCTTCCGTCTGGCGCGCGAAGTCATCACGCACATGCAGGCCGGTTCCGGGATCGTCAATGTCACGTCAACGTTCGCAATGATCGGTGGCAAGCGCGGAGGCGCCTATTCGGCGGCCAAGGGTGGCCTGAAATCGCTCACCGAGCACATGGCCTGCGAATATGGCCCGATGGGTATCCGCTCCAACTGCGTGGCGCCGGGCGTCACGATGACCGACATGGTGCGCCATCGCTTCGCGGACGAGACGTTCAAGCGCGTCAATGTCGAAACCACGCCCTACCCGCGCCTTGCCGAAGCGCAGGACATCGCCAGCGTCATCGCGTTCCTCTGTTCGAAGGGGGGCGAAATGATAAACGGGCAGTCCATCGTCGTGGACGGGGGCTGGACCAGGACCAAGTACCTTTCGCCGCGCGCGCTGACGTCGAAATGGATTTCTGCTGACGAGGCGTGATCGAATCTCCATCAGCGCAACGCGATCGATGGCGGTTACAGACCGCATCGTCGATCCGCCCGTTTTCGCGTGCCGGGTCGATGCTGCTCAGTCCGCCTCGAACTCCTCCAGCCTCGTCTCGATCCACTCCTGCGCGGCATGCGTCAGCTTGCCCGCATCGCTGTCGATGCTCGCCATCGGTGCGCTGATCACGACATTGACCACCCCCGGCGTCTTGGTCAGGCGCCGCGCGGGCCAGCACTTGCCGGCATCGTGCGCCACGCAGACGATCTCCACGCCGGCGCGGATCGCCAGCTGCGCGGCGCTGCGCGAGAAGCGCAGCTTCTGCCCTGCTTCCACGCGGGTTCCCTCGGGGAAGATCAACACGCTGCAGTTCTGCGCCAGGCGCTGTGCACCTTGCTCCACCACCTGTTTCAGCGCGGCGCGCGGATTGCCGCGGTCGATCGCGATCGGCTGCATCAGCGCCAGCGCCCAGCCGAAGAACGGGATCTTCAGAAGCTCGCGTTTCAGCAGGATGCTCAGCTGCGGGAACAGCGTCGCGAGAAAAATCGTCTCCCAGCTGCTCTGGTGATTGGCAACCACCACGCAGCCGTGCGACGGCAGATTCCCGATGCCCTCGATACGGTAACGCACGCCGCAGGCAACGCGCAGCCAGCGGATCGCGAAACGGTTCCACACCATGAGCATGCGATAGCGCGCGGGATGGTCCAGCCAGGGCGCGACGCAGATCATGAACAGGCCCCACGCCACCACCGATACGCCGTAGCCGGTGTAGAACACCAGCGAACGCAGGAGGTGCCAGGCCCGGCGCAACATGTGGCTACCGCCCGTCGAGGATCGCGGCCGCGGCCGCGGCGAGGTCGTCGACCACGCAGACATCGTCACCGGCCGCGCCGAGCGAGGCGAGCGTCCTCGCGCCGTTGCCACTGCGCACCAGCATGGGCCGGCAGTGCTTGCGTCGCGCGAGCTCGACGTCCTTCATCGAGTCACCGACGAGCACGCTGCCGGCCACAGTACAGCCGTAATCCTGCTCGACCGCGTCGAGCAGGCCGGTCCGTGGCTTGCGGCAGGCGCAGTTGTATTCCGGCAGGTGCGGGCAGTAGTAGATGCCGCCGATCGTGCCGCCTTGTTCCTCCACCAGCGCGCGCATCTTCGCGTGCATCGCCTCGAGCTCGTCGAGCCCGAACAATCCGCGCGAAAGCCCCGACTGGTTGGTGATCACCACGATTTCGAATCCCGCGCGCGACAGCGCCGCGATCGCCGGGATGCTGCCGGGAATCGGCTGCCATTCGTCCACGCTCTTGATGTAGGCGTCGGAATCGAAATTGATCACCCCGTCGCGATCCAGCAGCACGAACTTCATGCACTGACCGCCAGCAGTGAAATATCCGCCACGCCGAGGAAGGCCTCGCGCAGACGTGCCAGCAGCGCGAAGCGGTTGGCGCGCAGGCGTTCTTCCTCGCAGTTCACCAGCACCTCGTCGAAGAAGGTATCGACCGTCGCGCGCAGGCCCGCCAGTTCGCGCAGCACGCCGGCATAGTCGCCGTCTGCGAGCAGCGGTCGCGTGAGGACGACGCGCTGGTCCAGCTCGGCGGCGAGTGCTTTTTCCGCCGGCTCCCGCAGCAGCGCGCTGTCGACGCCCTCGGGAACATCGCCCGGCGCCTGCTTCGCGAGGATGTTCGCAACGCGCTTGTTCGCCGCGGCGAGCGCGGCGGCCTCCGGCATCGCGGTGAATCCGGCCACCGCGCGCACGCGGCGATGGAAATCCAGCGGTCGCGTCACACGGCGCGCCTGCACGGCCAGGAAGCACTCGACCGCGATGCCGGCATCGCCGTACCACGCGCGCAGGCGCTCGAAGATGTAGTCGCGCACGCTGTCGACCACGGTGTCGCGTTGCGCGAGTTTCGCGTGCCCGTTCGCTGCCTGCTCCAGCAGCGGCTGCAGGTCGAGCGCGAGTTCGTTCTCGATGATCGTGCGCAGCAGGCCGAGTGCGGCACGACGCAGCGCGAAGGGATCGCGCGAGCCGGTGGGAGGCTGGCCGATGCCGAAGATGCCGGTCAGCGTGTCCAGGCGGTCAGCCAGTGCGAGCGCGATGCCGACCTTGCCCTGCGCCAGCGCGTCGCCAGCCTGGCGCGGCAGGTACTGCTCGGTGAGCGCCTGCGCGACAGCGGGATCCTCGCCGTCGTTCAGGGCGTAGTAGCTGCCCATGACGCCCTGCAGCTCGTCGAACTCCAGCACCATCTCCGATACGAGATCCGACTTGCTCAGCTGCGCGGCGCGCGCGCACAGCGCCGGATCGGCGCCGAGTTCCGCGCCGATGGTGCGCGCAAGTCCGGCCACGCGCTCGGTCTTGTCCCAGATGCTGCCCAGGTCGGTCTGGAACACGATGCTGCGCAGGCGTTCGCGCTGCGCTGCGAGCGTGGACTGCTTGTCCTGCGCAAAGAAGAAGGCGGCATCGGTGAGGCGCGGACGGATCACGCGCTCGTTGCCGTCCACGACCTTCTGCGCATCGCTGCTGTCGATGTTCGACACCGTGATGAAGTAGGGCAACAGCGCGCCGTTTGCATCGACGACGTGGAAGTATTTCTGGTGCTGCTTCATCGAGGAGATCAGCGCTTCCGCCGGCACCTCGAGGAAGCGTTCCTCGAAGCGGCCGGCGAGCGCCCGCGGCCATTCGACCAGGCTGCTCACCTCGTCGAGCAGCGCTTCGTCGATGACGGCGGTGCCGCCGAGCTCGGCCGCCTTCGCGCGTACCTGCGCTGCCACATCGGCGCGCCGCGCCGCGTAGTCGGCGACCACGAAGCCCTTCTCGCGCAGCGCGCTCTCGTAATCGGCGGCACGTTCCAGCGTGATGCGCGCGCTGCCGTGCACGCGGTGGCCGCGCGTCTCTCGCCCGGTCGCTATGCCGAGCACTTCGCCCGGCACCACGGTGCTGCCGTAGAGCATGACCACCCAGTGCACCGGGCGCACGAATTCCGCGCGCCGCGCACCCCATCGCATGCGTTTGGCGATCGGCAGTGCCGCGAGCGCGGCATCCGTCAGCGCGGGGAGCAGCGTGACGGTGGCCTGGCCGGGTACGTGCTGGCGGAACGCGAGGCGTTCGCCGCGCTCGCCGGGTACGCGCAGCAACGCATCGACGTCGATGCCACAACCGCGCGCGAAACCGAGCGCCGCCGCCGTGGGCTTGCCGTCGGCGGCGAAGGCCGCGGTTACCGCGGGGCCCAGTTTCTCGGCCACCGCATCCGGTTGCGTGGCAGCGAGCGCGTCGACCGATACCGCGAGCCGGCGTGGGGTGGCGAACCAGTGCGACGCGCCGTGCGCGATGCGTTGCTCGTCCAGGCGCGCGACGACTTCGCGATGCAACGCTTCACCCAGCGTGCGCAGGCTGGTCGGTGGCAGCTCTTCCGTCCCGATCTCGATCAGCAGCGTTTCCGTGCTCATCGGGCAATCTCCGCGGCGGTCAGCAGCTCGCGGCGCAGGTCCGGCGCCGCGAGCGGGAAACCGAGAACCTTGCGTCCCTCGTAGTAACCCTGCGCCACGGCGCGCGCCAGCGTGCGTACGCGCAGGATGAAGCGCTGGCGCTCGGTCACCGAGATCGCGTGGCGGGCATCGAGGAGGTTGAAGGTGTGCGAGGCCTTCAGCACCTGCTCGTAGGCGGGCAGCGGCAGCTGCTTTTCGATCAGACGCTGGCATTCGCTCTCGTGCTCGTCGAAGCAGGCGAACAGGAAGGGCACGTCGGCTTCCTCGAAGTTGTAGCGCGACATCTCCACCTCGTTCTGGTGGAACACGTCACCGTAGGTGACCGGTCCCTGCGGGCCATGCGCCCACAGCAGGTCGTAGAGGCTGTCGACACCCTGCAGGTACATTGCGATGCGTTCGATGCCGTAGGTTATCTCGCCGGTGACCGGGTAGCACTCCAGCCCGCCGACCTGCTGGAAGTAGGTGAACTGCGTGACTTCCATGCCGTTGAGCCACACTTCCCAGCCCAGACCCCAGGCGCCCAGCGTGGGTGATTCCCAGTTGTCCTCGACGAAGCGGATGTCGTGCACGGCAGGGTCGATGCCGAGGAAGCGCAGCGACTCGATGTAGCGCTCCTGGAAGTCGTCGGGCGAGGGCTTCATCACCACCTGGAACTGGTAGTAATGCTGGAGCCGGTTCGGGTTCTCGCCGTAGCGGCCGTCTTTAGGGCGCCGCGAGGGCTGCACGTAGGCGGCGTTCCAGTTCTCCGGGCCGATGGAGCGCAGAAAGGTCGCGGGGTGAAAGGTGCCGGCGCCCACTTCCATGTCCAGCGGCTGCAGGATCACGCAGCCCTGGCGTGACCAGTATTGCTGCAGCGCGAGGATGAGCTCCTGGAAGGTCGCGGGCGCCGCGGGTGAGATTGCTGATGCCATGTGTCGCTCGATGTCGGGCTGGCGAAAAAGGGCGCCCATTATAGGAGACAACCGCCGGGAGCGACGACTCCAACTAGTGCGCGCTCCGCCCTGGACGCGGCGGCTAGAAGAAGCCGAAACCGACCTGGAACAGCTTCTCGACCTCGCGCGTGCGACTCTTGTCGACGAGGAACATGATCACGTGGTCGTCGGTCTGTACCTTCACGTGACGGTGCGCGATCAGCACGTCGGTGCCGCGCACGATCGCGCCGATCGTGACGCCCTCGGGCAGCCTGATGTCGCCGAGCGCCTTGCCGACCACCTTGGAGTTGCTGGAATCTCCGTGCGCCACGATCTCCAGTGCCTCGGCCGCGCCGCGGCGCAGGCGGTAGACATTGGTCATGTGGCCGCGGCGCACGTGCGTGAGCAGGCTGCCGATGGTGACCTGTTGCGGGGAGATCGCGATGTCGATGTCCACGCCCTGCACCAGGTCAACGTAGGCGGGATTGCCGATCAGCGTGATCACCTTGCTCGCCCCGAGGCGCTTGGCCAGCAGCGAGGACATGATGTTGATCTCGTCGTCGTTGGTGAGCGCGCAGAACACGTCGGTGTCCTCGACGTTCTCGGCGATCAGCAGCTCGCGGTCCGAGGCGCTGCCGCGCAGCGCGATGCCGTGCTGCAGCCGCTCGCTCAGCAGCTTGCAACGCTCGGGGTGCATCTCGATCACCTTCACGGCGTAGCGGGACTCGATCGTTTCCGCGAGACGCATGCCGATGTTGCCCCCGCCGGCGATCATCACGCGCTTGTAGGGCTTGTCGATGCGGCGCAGCTCCGACATCACCTGGCGGATGTGCTCGCGCGCGGCGATGAAGAACACGTCGTCGTCGGCCTCGATCACGGTGTTGCCTTCGGGCAGGATCGGGCGGTTGCGGCGGAAGATCGCCGCCACGCGCGTGTCGGCGTTGGGCATCCGCTTGCGGATCTCGGTGAGCTGCTGCCCGACCATCGGCCCCCCGTGATAGGCCTTCATCCCCACCAGCTGCGCCTTGCCATCGGCGAAATCCAGCACCTGCACCGCACCGGGATATTCGATCAGTCGCTCGATCGCGTTGGTCACCAGGTTCTCGGGACTGATGATCACGTCGATCGGGAACGCCTCCTTGCTGAACAGCGAGGCGTGCTGGGTGTAGGCGTGGCTGCGGATGCGGGCGATGCGGGTGGGCGTGCGGAACATCGAGTGCGCGACCTGGCAGGCGACCATGTTGATCTCGTCGCTGTCGGTCACCGCGATCAGCATCTCGGCGTCCTCGGCGCCGGCGCGCGCCAGCACGCCCGGGTGCGAGCCGTGGCCGGCCACGGTGCCGATGTCGAGGCGGTCCTGCAGCTCGCGCAGGCGGTTGCTGTCCTTGTCGATCAGCGTGATGTCGTTGCGCTCGCTCGCGAGGTGCTCGGCGAGCGTGCCGCCCACCTGACCCGCGCCGACGATGATGATCTTCATGGGGGCTGCCGCCGTTCAGTGTGTGGAGGAGGAGGTCTTGCGCAGGCGCGCATAGAAGAAACCGTCGTGCTCGCTCACCGTGGGCAGCAGCTGGCGGCCGTGGCTGCGCGCGATGCCGCAATCGATGCCGAGCGTCTCTTCCTGCGCGTCCGGCGTCGCGGCGAGGAATGCCGCGATCGTGGCCTCGTTTTCCTGCGGCAGCACGGAGCAGGTGCTGTAGAGCAGGGTGCCACCGGGCCTCAGGCATTGCCACAGGCCGCGCAGTATCGCCAGCTGCAGCGCCGCGGCCTCCTTTATCTGCGCCGCGGTGCGCAGGATGCGGATGTCGGGATGGCGACGGATCACGCCGGTGCCGGAGCAGGGCGCATCGACCAGGATGCGGTCGAAGGGCTGGCCGTCCCACCATGCGTGCGGGTCGGCGGCATCGCCGCAGGCGAGCGTGGCCTCTAGTTGCAGGCGCTGCAGGTTCTGCCGCACGCGCTCCAGGCGCGGCGCGCTGCTGTCGAGGGCGACCAGCGTGATGCCGGGATGACGCTCCAGCAGGTGGCAGGCCTTGCCGCCGGGCGCGGCGCAGGCATCGAGGATGCGCTCGCCGTCCGTGCAGCCGAGCAGCGCTGTGGCGAGCTGCGCCCCCTCGTCCTGCACGCTGACCAGCCCGGCGACGAAACCGGGGAGTTGCGTGACGTCGAGCGGTTCGGCGAGCACCACGCCCTCGGCGGCGAATGCACAGGCGCGTGCCCCGATGCCGGCTTCGCGTGCCGTGACGAGCCAGGCCTCGCGGGTGATGCGGGCAGCATTCACGCGCAGCGTCATCGGCGGTGCGGCGTTGTTCGCCGCGACGATGTCGGCCAGCTGCTCCGGCCCGGCGCGCTCGAGTGCCTGCAGCAGCCCCGGCGGATGCGCCCCCCGCCGCGCCGCGGTCAGCGCGGCGTCCAGTTGGTCGGCGCGCGCCCGGTA
>JAGPES010000259.1 GCA_018057015.1 Pseudomonadales bacterium
GTTGCAGGGCTTCCTCGGCCACTTTCGCGTAGGTGGAACTCGCGAGGTACTTGGCCGTCTTGCCCTTCAGTTCGTCCTCGGCATCCGCGATGGCATCGCCCAGCCGCCCGAGGGTGTCGAGCAGCAGGGCCTCGGCGGCCGCGATCAGCGTCTTGAGATCCGCGCAGCGATGCTTCAGCGCCTGGAACAGGGCTAGCGGACGACCGAACTGGCGTCGCACCTGCAGGTGCTCCACCGTGAGATCCAGCAGGGCATTGGCGCCGCCCACCGCGTCCGCGGCGAGGCCGAGATCGCGCAGCGTGACCAGCCGTCGGACCAGCGCCTGCGCGACCGTACCACGTGCGAGCACGAGTGCCCCGTCCAGCTCCATCCCCGTGAAGCGCAGGTCGAACAGTCGGTGCGTCGCATCCCAGGTCGGACGCGCGACGATCGTGACGCCCGCGCGATCCAGCGGGGCCAGCGCGACGCAGTCGCCTGCGCTGGTCCAGACCAGGGCATGGCTGGCGCGATCCGCGGACTGCACGCCCGCGGCGAGCCCCGTGAGCCGTGCAGTGCCATCGCTCGCCTGTTCGAGATCGAACGCGGACTCGGCCAGCGGCGCCGCCACGTATTGACCGGCGGTCAGTCGCTCGACCCATTGCTCGCGATCGGCCAGCGCGGACTGGCACACGGCGTCGAGCGCCAGCGCGGCCGGCAGGAAGGGCACGGTCGCCAGCCTGCGGCCCAGTTCGATCTGCAGCACGCAGGCACCCGCAAGACCCTGGCCCAGTCCGCCCAGCTCTGCGGAAACCCCCGCCAGCAGCCATCCCAGCTCAACCAGCAGCGACCACGTGCCATGTTCGTCGGCCGACACCGTGCGCCCCGCCAGCACCTGCCGCACCGATTGCTGCAACTCGATGAGATCCGCGTTCATGCGCGTTCCTCCGGCAGTTGCCAGGTCTTCGGCTCGCGCGGCATGCACAGCAGGCGCTCGGCGATGATGTTGCGCTGGATCTCGTCGCTGCCGCCGGCGATCGACCAGTTGTAGGAATTCATGAAATCGACCATCCAGTTGCCGGTTTCCTGCGTGGCGCCGCGCATGAAACCGCGGTGGTACTGGCTCTGCAGCCCGCCGATGCGCAGGCCGAGGGAGGTGAATTCACGCAGCGTCCTGGCGTAGTTCAGCTTGACCATCGAGGCATCGCCGGGCAATTCCGCGCCGGATATGCGACGCAGCAGGTACCGGTCGGCCAGCGCGCAGGCGCCGTCGACCTTCGCCATCAGCCGGCCCAGATCACGCCGCAGCGCCGCGTCGTCGCGGCGGCCAGCGTCGCGCATCGCCGCACCCAGCAGCGGCAGCGCGTAGCGCATGCGCTGGCTCAGCTCCACCAGCGTGAGGCCGCGCTCCGATGCCAGCGTGGCCTGCGCCACCGCCCAGCCCTCGCCCTCCTTGCCGACGAGATCCTCCACCGGCACTTCCACGTCGTCGAAGAAGATCTCGGCGAATTCGTCATCGCCGGTGATCTGCGAAATCGGTCGCACCGACACACCCTTGCTGCGCATGTCGAGCAGCAGGTATGCCAGACCCGCCTGCGGGGGCCCGGACTTTCCGCTCCTGGCCAGCAGCAGGCAACGGTCCGCGTACTGCGCCATGGTCGACCAGATCTTCTGCCCGTTGATGACGTAGCGATCGCCGCGGCGCTCCGCTCGGGTTTTCAGCGAGGCCAGATCGGAGCCGGCATTGGGCTCGGAGAATCCCTGACACCATATCTCGCCCGCGAGAATGCCGGGCAGATACTTGTAGCGCTGTTCAGCCGAGCCGCATTCCAGCAGCGTGCAGGCGGCATGGTAGAGCGACACGAAGTAGAGAATGAGTCGCGGCGCATCCGCGCGCGCGATCTCCTCGTAGATGACTTTCTGCTCGGCCAGCGAGCGGCCGCCGCCTGGCCAGCCCTGCGGCCAGTGCGGGGTGGCATAGCCGGCTTCGACCAGCCGTGTGAACCAGTCGCGTTGCGCGCGCACGAAGGCGTCCTGATCCGTTCCGGTCATCGCCGCGCGCCAGCCGGCGGGAACGTTGTGCCCGAGCCACGCCCTGACCTGCGCGCGCAGCGCTTCGATATTTCTGTCCGAATCCATCGTCCGCCCTCGCTGTTCCGCCCGCATGGTCAGACACCTATGCTAGCCAGCGCAGATCGGGTTTCAAGCGCGACGAACGCGGACGAATACCGGCGCGCCAGCGCGAGCGACACCTCGCGTGACTGCCAGACCCTTTGACTCCGTTGCCTTCCCCCGCAAGACTGCCGAGCAATCAGCAATGCTACTGCTTCGACGTGGCGTGCGTCTGAGCCGTGGCTTAAACGGCCTGGCGCGGGGTGCAATGCCCCTGATCGACTAGCACACGCGGATGAGTCGTCCGAGTCCCAAATCGGGCGAATCCACCGAGCGCGCAACGGGAATGCAGGGAGCGCCATCCTCGATCAGGCTGAACTCCGTACACGGCACGAACTTGGAGCTCATGACCTGCACGTAGCTCTCCAGCACGCGCTCTGCCGAGTACCTGTCGGCGTAAGGACCCTCGACGGTCCCTTCACGGGTGTTGAAATACCACTGTCCCCTGTCCGCGAATACGCGCGACCCTGCCCGAAACCACGTCCGTGCCGCACCGATATCGGTTTGCCGCTTGCCTGCCATTGCGGTGCCTCGACTCCCAGCTGACTCTGCCGTGATTCCAGGCGCGACTGCGGGCCAGATCATGGCCATTCCGTGAACCAGCACTCAAAAGCAGACTGCTGCCGCCGGCAGCGAAGGATTGGTCGTGGCGAACGTGTCGCTCGGGCGATTGCGCTACGACAGGACAAGCACCCGGTTCGACCGGGGCCTGTTCCTTGTCAGGGCACACCAGCTCGTACTGCACGAAGCTGCTCCTGCGAGAGTGCGGGCGGGGCGGCGCGCGACGGACCAATCCACTCCCGGACATCTGGAGTATGTTAGCGTTGAGTTGTCCTGCTTTCGAAATCCGGAGAGTCATATGGGCCAGTACATACCCCCGCTGCGCGACATGCAGTTCGTGCTGCACGAAATGCTCAAGGTCGAATCGCGGCTGCGCCAGCTGCCGCCGCACGCCGAAATCGATACCGCCATCATCGACGCAGTGCTCGAAGAGGGCGGCAAGTTCTGCTCCGAGGTGCTGTACCCGCTCAACCAGGTCGGTGACCGCGAGGGCTGTACCCGGCACGCCGACGGCAGCGTGACCACCCCCACGGGATTCAAGGACGCTTACCGGCGGTTCGTCGCAGCTGGCTGGCCCGCGCTGGGCGCGGATCCCGAGTACGGCGGGCAGGGCCTGCCGCACGTGGTGGACAGCGCCTTCATGGAGATGCTGAATTCCGCCAACCAGGCGTGGACCATGTACACAGGCCTGTCACACGGCGCCTACAACGCGCTGCAGGCATTCGGCACGCCCGAGCAGAAAAACCTATACCTGCCCAAGCTGGTCTCGGGTGAGTGGACCGGCACCATGTGCCTCACCGAATCTCATGCGGGTACGGATCTCGGCATGCTGAAGTCCCGTGCGGAGCCGAATGTAGACGGCAGCTACGCCATCACCGGGACCAAGATCTTCATCTCGGCCGGCGAGCACGACCTCACCGAGAACATCGTGCACCTGGTGCTCGCGCGCCTGCCGGATGCGCCGCCCGGCACCAAGGGCATCTCCATGTTCATCGTGCCGAAATTCCTGCCCGACGCGACAGGCAAACCCGGTGAGCGCAACAGCGTGAGCTGCGGCTCGCTCGAGCACAAGATGGGCATCCATGGCAACGCGACCTGCGTGATCAACCTCGACGGCGCTCGCGGCTGGATGGTCGGTTCGCCCAACAAGGGCCTGAACGCGATGTTCGTGATGATGAATGCCGCTCGCCTCGGAGTGGGCATGCAGTCGCTCGGCCTGGCCGAGGTGGCCTACCAGAACTCTCTGGCGTACGCCAAGGACCGCCTGCAGGGCCGTGCGCTCACCGGCCCGAAGCTCGCGGACAAGCCCGCGGACCCGATCATCGTGCATCCGGACGTGCGTCGCATGCTGCTGACGCAGAAGGCCTATACCGAGGCGGCGCGCGCGTTCACATATTGGGCTGGGCTCGCGATCGATTTCGAGCACAAGCATCCGGATCCCGCGGTACGCCAGAATTGCGCGGACCTGGTTGCGCTGCTGACGCCCGTGGTCAAGGGCTTCATTACCGACAACGGCTACGAGTGCACCACGCTGGCGATGCAGGTGCTGGGTGGGCACGGCTACATTGCCGAGTGGGGGCTCGAGCAGCATGTGCGCGATGCGCGCATCAACATGATCTACGAGGGTACCAACACCATCCAGGCGCTTGACCTGCTCGGTCGCAAGGTGCTCGGCGACATGGGCGCCCGGCTGGCGAGTTTTGGCCGTGAGATAGAAGAACTGCTCGCGCTGCACGCCGACAACCCGGCGATGCAGGAGTTCAGCGCACCACTCGCGGCGTTGTGGGGCGAAGTGCAGACGATCACCGGCGAGATCGGGCAAAAAGCCCTGCAGAACCCGGACGAAGCGGGTGCCGCGGCCGTGCCTTACCTGCGCATGATCGGGCACCTGGTGTTCTCGTTCGCCTGGTGCTTTGCTGCCGGTGTCGCAATCCACAAGGTACCCACCGACGGCACCAGTGGTGATCCGTTCTACAAGGCCAAGCTGGTCACCGCGCGCTTTTACTTCGCCAAGCTCCAGCCTGAAACCGCGGGGCTGATCCTCCAGATACGCGCGGGCGCCGCGCCCCTGATGGAGCTGGATCCGGCCTTGTTCTGACGTGGCTGACGCCTGGCAGGCTGGCTGCTGCCAGGGCGAGGCGTGTTCCTCGCTTGCAGTGTTGCTTGCGAAGACCGATCGGCGCAGTCGACGTCGAAGCGCCGTCCACCGTCATCGTGAACGGGGTCACTGCTGGCCGCGTCGGACGGAAGCACTGCGCGGCGCTGAAGCCAGGCGAGAAGACCATCCCGTAACGTGGCATGTTCAGTCTCGATCGCCGCTCTCCTCGCAGCCACTGCCGAACACGGGCTTGCGCTTCTCGATCAGGGCCCGCACGCCCTCGCGGTGATCCGCCGAACGCACCGCGACGGATTCGTAGGCGATGCCCGCATCCATCACGGAATGGGCAACGCGCTTCAGTTCCATGTTCAGCAGCACCTTGGTCCAGCGGATCACGTTGGTCGCGCCGTTCAGCAGGCGCTCGCAGAACGCATCGACCGCGCCATCCAGATCCTGCGCGGCGACGCAGTGATTGATGAGCCCGACCTCCTCGGCCTTCCTTGCCGTCAGGAG
>JAGPES010000260.1 GCA_018057015.1 Pseudomonadales bacterium
GTACTACGATGCGTGCCGTCCTCTTCAGCCTGGCCCTTTGCCTCATGATCGCGAGCACGCAGGCCTGCGCCGCGTCGCCGACCCGCCTGGTGATCCACGGCGGCGCCGGCACCATCGAGCGCGGCAGGCTCACCCCGGAGCGCGAAGCCGGATACACCGCGGCGCTCGCCGCCTCGCTGGCGGCAGGCCACACCGTGCTCGCGCGCGGCGGCAGCAGCGTCGACGCGGTGATCGCCGCGATCATCGTGATGGAAGATTCGCCACTGTTCAATGCCGGACGCGGCGCCGTGTTCAACCACGATGGCCGCAACGAGCACGACGCCTCGATCATGGACGGCGCCACGCGCAGCGCCGGCGCGGTCGCTGCCGTGGGCGTCATCCGCAACCCGATCCGCGCCGCCGAGGCCGTGATGCGCCACAGCGCGCACGTGATGCTCGGCGGCGCGGGCGCCGAGGCCTTCGCGCGCGAGCAGGGGCTGGAAATCGTGGACCCGGCGTGGTTCCGCACCGAGGAGCGCTGGCGCCAGCTGCAGAAGGCGATCGCCGCGCAGCGCATCGTGCGCGACCACGACGCGCAACCGGAGAGCGCCTACCGCGACGACGACAAGCGCGGCACCGTGGGCGCCGTGGCGCTGGACCGGCATGGCAATCTCGCCGCCGGCACCTCCACCGGCGGATTGACCAACAAGCGCTACGGGCGCATCGGCGATTCGCCCGTGATCGGCGCCGGCACCTGGGCCGACAACCGCTCGGTCGCGGTGTCGGCAACCGGCACCGGGGAAATGTTCATCCGCAGCGCCGCTTCGCACACCGTCGCCGAGCTGGTCCGGCTCGCCGGCAAGACCCCGGCGGATGCGGCCGACGCCACCCTTGCCGAGGTGGCCGCGATCGGCGGCGACGGCGGCCTGATCGTGCTCGACGCCAGGGGCGAATACGCGATGCGCTTCAACACCAGCGGCATGTACCGGGGCACGGTGGGCGACGACGGCGCCGGCTGGATCGGAATCTACGGCGGTCCGGAGCGTCGCGTCAGCCTGCCGGGGGCGCCCTGAACGGCGCGCCGCGCACCTGCGGCACGGCGACGCTCAGTCGTCCTTGTGCCCCAGGCCCGCGTGCGAGGGCAGCGCGAGCCTGGCCGTGATGGCCAGCGCGCGCACGGCGAAGCCGACCCCGGTGCCGCCGACGACGGCCACGATGTCCTGCGCGCCGCGCAGCCCCGCCAGCAGCACGTAGCAGAGCGCGCCCGCGAGCGTGGCGGTGATGTAGATCTCGCGGCTCATGATGATCGGCGGCTCGTTCAGCGTGACGTCGCGAATGATGCCGCCGAAGCAGGCAGTGAAGATCCCCATCACCACGGCGACGCCGGGCCCCACCCCGGCCAGCAGCGCCTTTTGCGCGCCGAGCACCGCGAACAGCGCCACACCGACCGCGTCGGCCCACAGCAGCGCCTGCGAGGCGCGGTCGAGCAGCGACGCGGCCGCCCAGGTGAGGACCGCGGCGGCACTGCAGACCGCGATGTGGGTGGCGTCCTGCACCCAGAACACCGGCGCGCCCAGCAGCAGGTCGCGCACGGTGCCGCCGCCGACACCGGTCATGTTGGCGACGAACAGGAAGCCGATGATGTCGAGGCGGTGACGCGCGGCGAGCAGCGCGCCGCTCACCGCAAAGGCAAACGTGCCCGCGAACGCGAGCCAGTCCACCACGGACACGGCGAGCACCGCCGCCACGCGCTCAGGAGAGCATCGCGGCGGCGCGGAACATCGCGCGCGCCTTGTTCATGGTCTCCTCCCACTCCAGCGCCGGCACCGAGTCGGCGACGATCCCGGCGCCGGCCTGCACGTGCAGGCGTCCGTCCTTGATCACCGCGGTGCGGATCGCGATGGCGGTGTCCATCTCGCCGTGCCAGGAGAGGTAACCCACGGCGCCACCGTAGATGCCGCGCCGCGTGGGCTCGAGCTCGTCGATGATCTCCATCGCGCGGATCTTCGGCGCGCCCGACAGCGTGCCGGCAGGCAGCGTGGCGCGCAGCACGTCGATGGCATCCAGGCCCTCGCGCAGGCGCCCGGAGACGTTGGAGACGATGTGCATCACGTGCGAGTAGCGCTCGACGATCATGCGCTCCGACACCGTGACGCTGCCGATCTCGGCCACGCGCCCCACGTCGTTGCGCCCGAGGTCGATCAGCATCAGGTGCTCGGCGATCTCCTTGGGATCGGCCAGCAGCTCGGCTTCCAGCGCGAGATCCTCCTCGCGCGTGGCGCCGCGCCGGCGCGTGCCCGCGATCGGGCGCACCGTGACCTCGCCGTCCTGCAGGCGCGAGAGGATCTCCGGCGAGGAACCGACGATCTGGAAATCGCCGAGATCGAGAAAATACAGGTACGGCGAAGGGTTGAGGTTGCGCAGCGCGCGGTAGAGATTCAGCGGGCTGCCGTCGAAGGGCGCGCTCATGCGCTGCGAGGGCACCACCTGCATCACGTCGCCGGCAAGGATGTATTCGCGGATGCGTTCCACCGCGGCCTCGAAACGCGCGCGGCCGAATTCCGACTCGAATGCCGCCTCGACGTCGCGCACGCGCTGGCTGTCACGCCGACCGGCATCGATGTCCACCGGCGGCAGCCGCGGCGTCGGCCCCTCGAGGCGCCGCTGCAGCGCATCGAGGCGCGCCTCGGCACCAGCCGCGGCGTCGGCATCCCGCGGGTCGACCGTGACGACCAGCGAGATGGCCCCGGCCAGGTTGTCGAACACCAGGAATTCCTCGGCGACCATCAGCAGGATGTCGGGCGTGCCGAGCACGTCGGGCGGCGCGCTCGCGGCGAGGCGCGGCTCGACCATGCGCACGCAGTCGTAGCCGAAATAGCCCACGAGCCCGCCCGCGAACATCGGCAGGTCCTCGTGCGGGAACGCGCGCTCGCGCGCCACGAATTCCTCGACGAAGGCGAGCGGATCGGCGTGCGCCACGTCCTGCGCCGTGTCCCCGTCGCAGAGCGTGATGCGCCCGCCGTGGACCACGAGGCGTCTGCGGCACGGCAGGCCGATGATCGAGTAGCGCCCCCACTTCTCGCCGCCCTCGACCGATTCGAACAGGAAACTGAAAGGGCCGGCGAATTTCAGGTACGCGCCGAGCGGCGTCTCCAGGTCGGCGAGCAGGCGGCGCACGACCGGGACGCGGGTGAAGCCCTCGCGGGCGAGCTGTTCGAGGCCGGTGGCATTCATGGGGACTCCGCAAACTCGGGGAAATGGCAACAGGCACGCGCACGACCGCGCGTCATCGCGATTGTCACCATCGCCAGCGCCGGACAGCCCTCATATCTGCTTCCGTGGGGAAAGACGTGCTGCGCGGGATTCTACTGCAAGAGGCGGTCAAAGCAATTCGCCGAGCCCGTCGACGACGAGGTCGGGCGCCTCCAGGCGGATGTCCTCGCCGTGGTTGTAGCCGCCGGCCACGCAGATCACGCGCACGCCGGCCGCGCGCGCGGCGTGCACGTCGTGGCGCGAATCGCCGATCATCAGTGCAGCGCCCGGCGGCGCCTGCACGCTCGCCATCGCCGCCAGCAGCGGCCCCGGCGAGGGCTTGGTGCCGGCGCCCGAATCGCCCCCGAGCACCGCCGCGAAACCCGCATCCGGCAGCAGCGCGCCCAGCAGCCGCGCGGTGATCGCGATCGGCTTGTTGGTGACGCAGGCCAACGCGACGCCGGCGGCCCGCAGCGAGGCCAGCAGCGGCGCCGCGCCGGGCATCAGGGTGGTCGCGCCGGCGCAATCGTCGAGGTAGCGCGCGAGATAGAACGCGAGCGCGTCGTCGAGGACGTCCTCCCCGAGCTGCTGCGGCGCGATATCCGCGGCATGCGCCAGCGCCTCGCGCACCAGGTTGCGCGAGCCGCGCCCCACCCAGTGCCGCACGCGATCGACGCCGGCAGGCGCGCAGCCCCGCGCCGCGAGGGTCGCGTCGAGCGCGCGCGCGATGTCCGGCACGCTGTCGACCAGCGTGCCGTCCAGGTCGAACATCGCAAGCGCAGGCAGGCGGTCGTCGAAGACGCGCCGGATCAGGGCGTGCCCCGCCACTCAGGCGCGCCGCGCCGCGGCGAGCTCCGCGCGCATCCCGGCGATCACCGCGGCGTAGTCCGGCGCGCCGAAGATCGCCGAACCGGCCACGAAGGTGTCCGCGCCCGCCTCGGCGATGGCGCGGATGTTGCCGGGACCCACGCCGCCGTCGATCTCGAGGCGGATCGGCAAGCCGCTGGCGTCGATCAGCGCACGCGCCTCGCGCAGCTTGCCCAGCGTGCCCGGGATGAACGTCTGCCCGCCGAAGCCGGGGTTCACCGACATCAGCAGGATCATGTCGAGCTTGTCCATCACGTAGCGCGCGGCGTCGAGGCCGGCGGCGGGATTGAACACCAGCCCCGCCTTGCAGCCCGCGTCGCGGATCAGCTGCAGCGTGCGATCCACGTGCGTGCTGGCGTCGGGGTGGAACGTGATATAGGTCGCGCCCGCCTCGGCAAAGGCGGTGGCGATTGCATCGACCGGCGTGACCATCAGGTGCACGTCGATGGGCGCGGTGACGCCGTGATCGCGCAGCGCGCGGCACACCATCGGCCCGATCGTGAGATTCGGCACGTAGTGGTTGTCCATGACGTCGAAGTGCACGATATCGGCGCCCGCCGCGAGCACGGCGTCGACTTCCTCGCCCAGGCGCGCGAAGTCGGCCGAGAGGATCGAGGGGGCAATCTGGAAGTCGTTCATCGCGAGTCATCCGCTGGCGCCGTGAAGGCCCGCGATTGTACTGGATGCAACCGGCGGATTCCCCCGCCGTTGCCGCTGCGGCTGTGGCTATACTGCGGCCATGCGCCGTACCACCCGCCTCCTTCAGCCGCTGCTCCTGGGCCTCGCGTTCGCGGCCGCGCCCGGCAGCGCGCAGGAGCCTCGGGCGCCGGCGCCTGCGTCCGCGCCCGCCGCCACACCCGCCCCTGCCCCTGCGCTCGATCCGGACCTGGCCGCGCTGGGTGCCGCGCTGGCGCAGGAGCGCCGGATGCTGAAGGCCGATGGCAGCGAGTTCGCGGTATTCGCCACGCCGGCCCGCACGCCGGCGACACAGGGCACGCTGCTGCTCATCCCGGGGGACGGCAGCCATCCGACCTCCGCCGCGGGCCTCGAGCAGATCCGCCAGGCCATGCCCGCGCATGGCTGGGCGACATGGCTGCTGACGCTGGAGCCGCCGCCGCGCGCGCACGCGATGAAAATCACGCCCCCCGGAGGCTCGCCACCCGCGATTTCGACCACGAGCGGTGACGAAACCGGGACCGCGGCAGCAACGGCGACAG
>JAGPES010000261.1 GCA_018057015.1 Pseudomonadales bacterium
ATGACCGCGTGCGCCGCAGTTGGCGACACCTGGATTTCTTCCAGTTCGAAGCGTGGTTGCATGCCGAGGTGCCGCGCGTGCAGTGCTCGGGCTGCGGCAAGACCACGCAGTTGCCGGTGCCGTGGGCGCGCGAGGGGAGCGGCTTTACCTTGCTGTTCGAGGCGCTGGGCTTGTCGCTGTGCCGCGAGTTGCCGGTGCGCCAGGCCGCCAATCAGATGCGGGTTGCGCCAAAGCGGCTGTGGCGGCGGGTGCGCCACTATGTCGAGGTGGCCCGTGCCAAAGACGACATGTCGGGCGTACGCCACGTGGGCATTGACGAGACCAGCGTCAAGCGCGGGCACCAGTACATCACCGTGGTGCATGACTTGGCGGCCAAGCGTTTGCTGTTCGCCTGCCCCGGTCGTGACCATCAGACCCTGGGGGCCTTTGCCGAGGACATGCGTGCGCACGGTGGCGATCCGGCCACCATTGAACACGCCTGCATCGACATGAGCGCGGCGTACGCCAAGGGGATCAGTCAGTCGCTGCCCAACGCCCAGATCAGCTACGACCGCTTTCACGTCGTTGCCCTTGCCAACGCAGCGATGGATGAGGTGCGACGCGAAGAGATGCGCAGCTCGGCCGCCGCGGTCCGCGAAGCGGTGGGCGTGCACGGCAAGAAGACCCTTCGCCAACTGCTGTGGGGCATGCGCAAGGACTCGGCGAGCTGGACTCGCGCACAGTTCGAGGCAATGCACTGGCTGCAGCGCTCGAATCTGAAGAGCGCACGGGCCTGGCGACTCAAGCAGGCCCTGCGGCTCGTCTACCGCGAGGCGCGGGACAGTAACAGCGAAGCAATCGCCCTCGGCGCATTGACGAAGTGGATGAGCTGGGCGCGACGCTCGCGGCTCGAGCCGTTCAAGCGCCTGGCGGCCACGTTGAAAGAACATCTCGGCGGTGTCGTGCGCGGCATGCTCGACGGGCGTAGCAACGCCTACGTCGAGGCGATGAACAGCCTGTTGCAGAAGGCGAAAGCCGCCGCACGAGGTTTCCGTGACCCGGAAAACTTCATCGCGATCGCCTACCTGCGAATGTCCAAGCTCGAGCATCTACCGCAAAGCCCCTTGGTGCCGGCAATCGCCCGCGACTACGGGCGCTACCGTCATGTATGTTGAGAAGTCAATTTCCACTGGAAACGGCTTAGAGCCCTTCCGTCTCGCGCCGGAGATCCTCAAGTGGCTGGACCGCAAGGGCGAGCGCAGCCATGAACTCGCCATGCAGGACAAGGCGCTGGAGTTCGAGAAGCTGCGCGGCGCCCAGCGGATGGCCGAGATCGGCGCCGGGGCCGATGCCGCTTGGAACGTGGGGGCCCTCGAGACCTTGCGCGAGGCCGTGGCCGGCCAGGGACAGCGATCGGGCGCCCGCTGGGCCGATGCGCTCTCCAGCAGCGTCCGCCCGGTGATCACCTACTGGTTCATGGCGTTGTACTGCGCGGCCAAGACTGCCGCCTTCGTGGGTGCCATCGAGGCCGGGGCGGACTGGATCCCCGCCATCCAGGCGGCCTGGACCGAGGCCGACCAGGCCCTGTGGGCCGGGGTGCTGAACTTCTGGTTCCTCGGCCGCGTGTTCGACCGGGTGCGGCCGTGATTGCGGTACCCCAAGCGGCCATCGAGCTGGCCAAACGCTTCGAGGGCTTCCACCGCGTGCCCAAGCACGACCCTGGGCGCGCGCACCCGTACGTTTGCCCGGCCGGCTACTGGACTATCGGCTACGGGCATCTGTGCGATCCGAAGCACCCACCGATCACGGAAGGCGAGGCCGAGGCCTACCTCGCCCAGGATCTGAAGGTGGCGCTCGCCGCCACGTTGCGCTACTGCCCGGTGCTGGCCGCGGAGTCGGAGGGGAGGCTGATCGCGATAACCGACTTCGCCTTCAACTTGGGAGCGGGCCGTCTGCAAACGTCGACCCTACGCCGTCGGGTCAACCAGCGGGATTGGTCAGCCGCCGCCGCTGAACTTCGCCGGTGGGTGTACGGCGGTGGGAGGGTGTTGCCAGGACTTGTTGCTCGACGGGAAGCCGAGGCGCGTCTTCTCGTGCACGGGTAACAGATCCGGGAGCATGGCCGTGTATGCACTACGTGCATTAGCATGATAGATTATGCTCTTAACGCATCAACGGCTAAGGCAATGGCGATCACCAGCGTTGGAGAACTGGTCAAAGCTGCTCGCAACGGGCATGCACCGGCCGTTCGTGCTGGCCGGCGGGATCACGCCGGACAACGTGCACGACGCGATCCGCGCCACCTCGCCGTGGGCGGTGGACGTGGCCAGCGGGATCGAAGTCGCGCCGGGAGTCAAGGACGGCGAGAAGATGCGCCGCTTCGTGGCGGAAGTGCGACGTGCCGACGGTACCGGTCCCGATTGAACGGCGTTTTCCTTTACGCGCTGCGTGTGTCCCTGTAGTTTTCCCCCGTCCCTACGGATCCACCCATGAGCACTCCGGCCCGCACCCGCAAGGCCACCCCGGCCAGGAAGACCGCTGCGTCCAAGCCGGCGCCGCGCCGCAAGAGCCGTGCGGCGCCGCCGCCCGAACTCCTGTCCATCGACCTGGCCTTGCAGGGCGGCGGCTCGCACGGCGCCTTCACCTGGGGCGTGCTCGACCGCTTGCTGGAAGAGGAGTGGCTGCGGATCGATGGCGTGTCCGGTACTTCCGCAGGCGCGATGAACGCGGCCGTGCTGGTCGATGGCTTCGAACGTGGCAGTCGCCAGGGCGCGCGCGAGGCGCTGGCCCGGTTCTGGCGCGCGGTGTCCGACGCAGCGCGCTTCAGTCCGCTGCAGCGCGGGCCGCTGGACGTGCTGATGGGACGCTGGAGCCTGGAGGGCTCGCCGGCGTTCCTGGCCATGGACCTGGTGTCGCGGCTGTGGTCGCCCTACGACCTCAATCCGTTCGGCGTCAATCCGCTGCGCGACATCCTGGAGCGCTCACTCGATTTCGACGCGCTGTCGAAGTCGGACATCAAGCTGTTCATCACCGCCACCAACGTGCGTACCGGCCGCGGCAAGGTGTTCCGCAACGCCGAACTGAGCCCGGACGTGCTGCTGGCCTCGGCCTGCCTGCCGAACATGTTCCAGGCGGTGGAGGTGGACGGCGAGTACTACTGGGACGGCGGCTACTCCGGCAACCCGACCATGACCCCGCTGGTGCGCGACTGCAATTCGGACGACGTGATCCTGGTCGCGGTCAACCCGGTCGAGCGTCCCGACCGGCCGACCGGCGCGCGCGAGATCCTCAACCGGATCAACGAGATTTCCTTCAACGCCGGCCTGCTCAAGGAACTGCGCATGATCGCGCTGCTGCGCCAGGTGGCCGACGTGGGCAACTGCGAGGGCGCGCGCTGGGCGAGCAAGCGCATCCACCTGGTGCGCAACGACCTGGCCACCGTGCTGGATTCCTCGTCGAAGATGAGCGCCGAGTGGGCGTTCCTGGAGATGTTGCACAAGGAGGGGCGGCGCGTGGCCGAGTCCTTCCTGGCGCAGGACGGCGCCAACCTGGGCAAGCGCTCATCGATCGACCTGAACGTGCTGCTGGAAGGAGTGTGAGCATGGGACTGCTGGGCATGCTGGTCGGCCTCGGCCTGTTGATGTACCTGTCCTACCGGGGCTGGAGCGTGCTGCTGCTGGCGCCGGCCACGGCGTTGGTGGTGGCGGCGTTCTCCGGCGAGCCGCTGCTGGCGCACTGGACCTTGACCTTCATGTCGGCCGCCGCCGGATTCATCTCCCAGTTCTTCCCGCTGTTCCTGCTCGGCGCGCTGTTCGGAAAGCTGATGGAGGACAGCGGCTCGGTCGAGGCCATCGCCGCGTTCATGACCGCCAAGCTCGGCACCCGGCGGGCGATGCTGGCGGTGGTGCTGTCCGGCGCGCTGGTGACCTACGGCGGGGTGAGCCTGTTCGTGGCGATCTTCGTGCTGGTGCCGATGGCCGCGGTGCTGTTCCGCGGCGCCGGCATCCCGCGTCGGCTGATGCCGCCGGCGCTGGCGCTGGGCACGATGACCTTCACCATGTCGGCCATGCCCGGCACGCCCTCGATCCAGAACGCGATCCCGATGCCGTTCTTCGGCACCACGCCGTTCGCCGCGCCCGGGCTGGGCCTGATCGCCTCGGCGATCATGCTGGCGTTCGGCCTGTGGTGGCTGGCCCGCGCCGAACGTCGCGCGCGGCTGGCGGGCGAAGGCTTCGGCGAGTTGGCCACGCCCGACGCCGGCATGGTGGCCGAGGACGAGATCGTGCGCGAACGCGCGGCGGTGGCGCAGCCCTTCGATCCGGCCGAGGCGGCGCATGGCGTCCAGGGCAGCGGCCTGCCGTCGGCGCTGGTTGCGTTCGCGCCGCTGGCGGTGGTGATCGGGGTGAACCTGCTGATGTCGCTGCTGATCCTGCCGCGGATGGACGTGTCCTACCTGCAGTACGCGCGCTTCGGCGAAACCTCGCTGTCCGAGGTGGCGGGCGTGTGGTCGGTGTCGGTGGCGCTGGCCGCGGCGATCGCCACCACCATCGCGCTGAACCTGCGCCGCTTCCCCTCGCTGCGTTCGAGCATGGACTCCGGCGCCAACGCCTCGGTGCTGCCGATCCTGGCGGTGGGCAGCCTGGTCGGTTTCGGCGCGGTGGTCGCGGCGATGCCGGCCTTCGAGATCGTGCGCGACTGGGTACTGGGCATCGGCGGCGGTCCGCTGGTGTCGCTGGCGGTGGCGACCAACATCCTCGCCGGCCTCACCGGCTCGGCGTCCGGCGGCCTGACCATCGCCCTGGATGCGCTGGGTCCGACTTTCATGGCCATCGCCTACGAGACCGGACTGTCGCCGGAGCTGATGCATCGGGTGGCGGTGATCGGCGCCGGCACCCTGGACAGCCTGCCGCACAACGGCGCGGTGGTGACTCTGCTGGCGGTGTGCGGCTGCACCCACCGCGACAGCTACGGCGACATCGCGGTGACCGCGGTGCTCGGCTCGATCGTGGCGCTGGTGGTGGTGATCGTGCTGGGGACGATGTTCGGGTCGTTCTGAGCGCACGTGCGCGGCGTGACGGCGCCGCCCGGCACGATGCTCAGGCGCGGCGCGGCTGGATCCCCGCGATCCATCAAGCAAGACCACAAAGCCCGGCCTCGTGCCGGGCTTTGTGCGTTCTGGCGTCCGAGGCGGGAGACTTCCTACCCGCCCCGCGGCAATGTCTGACGCGAAGATCAGAAAACGCCGATATGAACGCGTGCTCGCGGGCGCAACCCTGAGCAGCCGTCCCTGCAACGGAGCGCTGCGTGCCGCGCCTGACCGCACCCC
>JAGPES010000262.1 GCA_018057015.1 Pseudomonadales bacterium
CGCGTCCGCGGCCCTGACCAATCTCTTCCGACCTCCGATCGGCTAAGTGTCCCTGCGCGCCTTCCGAGGCGCTGATGGATCCTGTCCGCTGCTCCGCACTGACAGGGTAACGCTCGTCCCGCGAGCCCTCGACCTTTCCCGGAGTTCCCATGTCATCCGATTCTTTCGGCCGTGCCGGAGGGCTGTCTGCCCCGTCGCGCCGCCTCTTTGTTCAAGGACTTGCCGCCGGAGGCGCCGCCGCGGCGCTTGGCCTCTGGCCGCGCACCAGCTGGGCCGTCAAGGCTGAAGGCGTGCCCAACGTACTTTCTGGCACCGAGTTCGACCTGACCATCGGCGAGACGCCGATGAACTTCACCGGCGCCACGCGTCCTGCCATCACGGTCAACGGCTCGATTCCTGCACCGCTGCTGCGCTGGCGCGAGGGCACTACCGTCAACCTGCGGGTCCGCAATGCCTTGCCGCCAGGCTCCATCCATGGCCACCAGGCATCGATCCACTGGCACGGCATCCTGCTGCCAGCCAACATGGACGGCGTGCCGGGACTCAGCTTCGACGGCATCGACCGCGGCGAGACTTACCAGTACCGCTTCAACGTCGTACAGGGCGGCACCTACTGGTACCACAGCCACTCCGGTTTCCAGGAGCAGGCCGGCCTCTACGGGCCGCTGGTGATCGAGCCACTCGAGCCCGAGCCCTTCGCCTATGACCGCGATTACGTGGTCATGCTCAGCGACTGGACCGACCTGGATCCGCAGCGTCTGTTCGCCCGGCTCAAGAAGCGGTCGGATTTCGACAACTTCTCCAAGCAGACCGTGGGCGACTTCTTCGCCGACGTGAAACAGCACGGCCTGGCCGCCACGGTCGAAGATCGCAAGATGTGGGGCCAGATGCGGATGACACCGACCGACCTGTCGGACGTCAACGGCAACACCTACACCTACCTGTTGAACGGCACGACCTCGCTCGGCAACTGGACCGGACTGTTCCGGTCCGGCGAGAAGGTACGCCTGCGCTTCATCAACGGGTCCGCGATGACCTACTTCGACGTGCGCATCCCGGGCCTGAAGATGACGGTGGTCGCGGCCGATGGACAGTACGTCCGCCCGGTCACGGTCGATGAGTTCCGCATCGCCACCGCTGAAACGTTCGACGTCATTGTCGAGCCGACCGGGCAGGATGCGTTCACCATTTTTGCCCAGGACAGCGGCCGCACGGGATACATCAGCGGAACACTCGCCGTCAGGGAAGGCTTGCGGGCGCCGGTGCCGGACGTCGACCCCAAGCCACTCCTCACCATGGACGACATGGGCCACGGCGGGATGGGTGGCGGCGGTCACGACATGTCTTCGATGTCGCACGGTGCGATGGCCGGCGGTGCCATGGCCGGAATGGACCACAGCGGTCACGACATGTCGTCGATGGCAGCAGGCACGGCCGCCGGAGGGAGCATGGCCGGGATGGACCACGGTGCCGGCGGGATGCAGGAGCATCCAGCCACCGAAACCGGCAACCCGCTGGTCGACATGCAGACGATGGCCCCTGTGCCGAGACTCGATGATCCGGGCATTGGCTTACGCGACAACGGCCGACGCGTACTGACCTACGGCGATCTGCGCAGCACGTTCCCCGACCCCGACGGGCGTGAGCCCGGTCGCACGGTCGAGCTGCACCTGACCGGGCACATGGAGCGTTTCGCCTGGTCGTTCAACGGAGTGAAGTTCGCTGACGCCGAACCCCTGCGTCTGAAGTACGGCGAGCGCATGCGAGTCGTCTTGGTCAACGACACGATGATGTCGCACCCGATCCATCTGCACGGCATGTGGAGCGACCTCGAGGACGAGTCCGGCAACTTCATGGTGCGCAAGCACACCATCGACATGCCGCCTGGTACGAAGCGGGCCTTTCGCGTGCGCGCCGACGCGCTGGGTCGCTGGGCGTTCCATTGCCACCTGCTTTACCACATGGAAGCCGGCATGTTCCGCGAAGTGCGGGTGGAGGAATGAACGCCATGAGCCGTTCCAATCGTCACTCCCTAGCCATCGGCCTGACGTCCGTACTCGTTCTTGCAACTGGTTGCGCCCCGGCGTGGGCGCAGGAGACGGACCACGCCGCACACCATCCGGCAGCCAAGCCGGCTGCGTCACCATCGTCGCCAAGGCCCGCGGATCCGCACGCCGGCCATCTACCGACTTCACCGGACAAGAGTTCCGACGATCACGGAACGATGAACCACGGGAACATGCGGCACGGAGCTGCGAATCCTGCCGACAGCGAACACACCGGGATGGACCACTCCACGATGGACCACTCCACGATGGATCACTCCGGGATGGATCACTCCAGGATGGATCACTCCGGCATGGATCACTCGGGCATGGATCACGCTTCCATGGGCCATCAACCTGGTGTCAGCGAGGACCTGCCGCCGACGGCCGAGCCGCGCGAGCCAATCCCGGTTGTCACGCCGACAGATCGGGCTGCGGCGTTCCCGGACCTCGACGAGCACCTGATGCATGGTGAATCGATCAATTCCTACTGGGCGCTTGACCGGCTAGAGGCGTGGGACGCGGACGAGGACGGCACCGGCATGGCCTGGGAAGCACAAGGCTGGGTGGGTTCCGACTTGAACCGGCTCTGGCTGCGCAGCGAGGGCGAGCGTGCAGGTGGATCCACCGAGTCGGCGGATGTGGAAGTGCTGTACGGCCGAGCGATCGCCCGATGGTGGGACGCAGTCGCCGGTGTCCGCCATGACTTCGCCTTCGGCGGCGGGCCGTCGCGCACCTATGCCGCGCTCGGTGTGATCGGTCTTGCGCCGTACAAATTCGAAGTCTCCGCGACGGCCTACCTTGGCGAGTCCGGTCAGCTCGGGGTAGGTGCGGAAGCCGAATACGAAATGCTGTTCACCAACCGGCTGATCGGCCAGTGGCTGGTCGAAGGCGAGGCCTGGAGCAAGGACGATCCGGCGGTGGGAATCGGCAGTGGGCTGAGCAAGGTCGAAGCCGGTTTCCGCTTGCGCTACGAGTTCCATCGACAGTTCGCGCCCTATGTCGGCGTGGTCTGGGAGCGTGCTTACGGCGGAACCGCAGACCTCCGTCGCGCAGCATCAGGCGATGTTGACGACACCCGGATTGTGGCGGGCGTCCGCATCTGGTTCTGACAGGAACTGGCATTGAGCCAGCGTACGCAAGGCTGGCTGAAGTTTCTTCAGCGACACACACACCACTGATTTCGGAGTTCACGCATGAACGTAACACCCGTCACCCTCGCCCTCGCACTGGCATTTGCCGTTGTGTCGCCCGCTATGGCGCAGACAACCCAGGCGCATGCACATCACCCCGCCACTGCGGCAGCGGCGAACGTGGATGTTCCTGCCGCCGCCACGGCCGCCGTCGCCGTGGTAGAGCGGTTCAACACCGCACTGTCCAGCGAAGACCTGGCAACGGTCGGATCCCTGCTCGCTCCTGACGTCCTCATCCTCGAGTCCGGTGGTGCCGAGCACAGCCGCGAGGAATATCTGGGCCACCACGCCATCAGCGACGCGGCGTTCCTCAAGGACGCCCATCGCCAACTCCTGCGCCAGCGCGCACGAACCGCTGGTGAGTTCGCATGGGTGGGAACCGAAAGCGAGCTGCACGCCCAGAAGGACGGCAAGCCCCTGACCGTTCTGAGCACCGAGACAATGGTGCTGAAGCAGACCGCCGATGGCTGGCGGATCGTCCACATCCACTGGTCCTCGCGGACCAAGCGCTGAGCGGAGAACCAGAAATGAAAACCTGCAGATTGAACCGACTGGCGTGGGCGGCTTTTGCGGTCGCCGGCCTGGGTGCCTGCACCCAGGCGGCTACACCCGCGCAATCCACCATCGCGCCCACAGCGCAGGTCGCCCCGAAAACGGCCGACGCGACTCCCGCTACCCTGCCACGCATGACGGTCCACAAGACCCCGACCTGCGGGTGCTGCGGTAGCTGGATCGACCACGTGAAAAAGGCGGGCTTCGCCGTGGATGTGCATGACATGGATGACCTGGGGCCGGTCAAGGAGCGCCTGGGTGTCCCCTATGCAAAGGGCTCCTGCCACACGGCCGAGGTCGGCGGATACGTCATCGAAGGCCATGTCCCGGCCGAGGACATCAAGCGCCTCCTCGAAGAAAAGCCGGACGCACGCGGCCTGGTCCTGCCCGGAATGCCGCTCGGTTCGCCGGGCATGGAGGTCCCGGAAGGACGCCAGCAGCCGTATACGGTCGAGCTGGTCCATCACGACGGAACCACCGAACCCTTCGCACAGCATTGATCCGCAAGAGCAACAGGGGGCGGTGTTGCGGGCGCGCCGATTCTCGTCCGCGATGAAGCAGGAGATCCACATGACTCACCATTCCGAAGACCACCGGTCTCAGGCCATGAACGAGTGCATCGACAACTGCACGCAATGCCACGCGATCTGCCTGGAGACCATCAACTATTGCCTGGGCAAAGGCGGTGCCCACGCAGCACCGGAGCACATCGCCCTGCTGGCGACGTGTGCCGATATCTGCGCCACCAGCGCCGACGCGATGCTGCGTGGCGCCAGCGTTCACTCCGTCGTTTGCAGTGCCTGCGCGGAGATCTGCCGCCAGTGTGCCGATGCATGCGATGCCATGAACGACCCCGAGATGACGCGCTGCGCCGATGCCTGTCGCCGCTGCGCGGAAAGCTGTAGTGCCATGGCAGCCTGATGCGTCGGGGATCCCGCCGTAACCAGCGGGATCCTCACTTCGCGAAACCACAAGCATCAAGAGTCGACGAACCGTTGTTTCACTGACAAGCAGGCAGCCAACGCTGTCGGGTCCACCACTGCACGGCCCCAGGAACGGGACCTTGCATCACACTCGCAAAGAGGACAATCCATGAAGTCGTCAAACCTTTTCCGCTCCTTCGCGCTCGTCCTGGCGATCGCTGCAGGGCAGTTCTCGCTGCAGATCGCGCATGCCCACGCTGCGCTGCAGCAGTCCACACCGGCGGCAGATGCGGTGGTGGCCTCTCCAGGCCAGATCGATCTCGTGTTCAACGAAACACTGATTCCGCGGGCGTCGCGTCTCAAGTTGCTCATGAAGCACGGCAGCTCCGCCATGCCGATCGAGAACTTCACCACCGAGATCGTCAACAACGGAAAGACCCTGCGCGCCAGGTTGACTGGTCCGCTTGCTCCGGGCGTCTACACCGCGCCGCGCATTACGCCAGCGGTGCGGGATCGCATCTGGCGCGTACTGAGCGACTGGTTTCCAAACGAGGCGGATGCGTCGATCGTGATCCTCTGGGCGGATTC
>JAGPES010000263.1 GCA_018057015.1 Pseudomonadales bacterium
GGGTCCTGCAGCATGCTGAGCTGGCGGCTGAGATCGTGCGTCTGGTAGCCGAAGACCGGGAAATAGAACATGCGCTTGCCGTCGTTCTCGAGCAGGCGGTCGTAGGCGAGCGCGGCGGGCGAGAGGCCGCGGCGCGCGGCCTGCGCCGCGATGCTGTCCTCGGCGCGCGGCTCGTAGGACGGATCGTCCTCCAGCGGATACATGTTGTCGAACTCCACCGCCAGCCGGTCGGCGATCGGATGGCCCAGGGAAGGCGGCGTCTCGGCCAGCATCGCGGCACGCACGGCGGGATCGCGCAGCTTCGCCAGCCGCTCGGCGGCCGGCAACCCGGCCAGCGGCTGGAAGGTCTGGTGGAACATGAACGGGTGCGCGGTGCCGTCGAAAGCCATCAGGATGGTCACCGGGCGCGCACCCACGTGCGGCACCAGCTGCGCGCCCTCGGCGTTGGCCTGGCGCACGTACTCGAGCTGGCGCTGCACGCGCTCCCACTCCTCGTCGGCGCGGTAGAACAGCACGAAGCCGACCGGGCGCCCGGTGCTGATCGACAGCCGCTTCATCCAGTCCATTTCCTTTTCCCACTCGTCCCAGTCGGACACGAGCTGGTAGACGCCCTTGCCGGTCTCGCCCAGCACCTTGCCGATGCCCAGCAGTTCCGCCTCGTCGGCGTAGGTGCCCGGCATCACCTCGCCGTCGCGGGTGCGGTGCAGCTGGGTGCGCGAGGTGCTGAAGCCGATCGCGCCGGCCTCGAGGCCTTCGCGCACGATCGCGGCCATGCGCGCGATGTCATCGGCCGTGGCGGGCTCGTTGCGCGCGCCGCGCTCGCCCATCACGTAGGTGCGCACCGCGCAGTGCGCAACCTGAGCGGCGACGTCGATCGCGTGCGGCATGCGCTCCAGGGTGTCGAGGTACTGCGGGAAGCTCTCCCAGGTCCAGGAAATGCCTTCGTGCAGCGCCGTGCCGGGGATGTCCTCCACGTCCTCCATCACCGCGATGAGCTGGTCGTGCGCCTCGGCTGTCGGCTGGCAGGGTGCGAAGCCCACGCCGCAGTTGCCCATCACCACCGTGGTGACGCCGTGGTTGGATGCGGGCATGAGCAGGGAATCCCAGGTGGCCTGCCCGTCGAGGTGCGTGTGCACATCGACCCAGCCCGGGGTGACCAGCCTGCCGGTGGCATCGAGCTCGCGCCGCCCGCGGCCCGCCACGCGCCCGACCGCGGCGATGCGCCCCGCCTGCACCGCGACATCGCCCGTGAAGGCCGCCGCACCCGTGCCGTCGACGATGCGCCCGTTGCGAATCACCAGGTCGTATTCCATGGCCCTGCCCTTTTGTCCTGAATTGCCGTGGGTCGGCATTCATGCCGACTTGGCCTTGTGGGTCGGCATTCATGCCGACTTGTGCCTTGTGGGTCGGCATTCATGCCGACTTGTGCCTTGTGGGTCGGCATTCATGCCGACTTGTGCCTGCCCCGATGCGGCGGCTTCGGCTGTGCCGAAGCCTTGTCGGGATGAATCCCGACCTACAGGTCGGCAGCATTCATGCCGGCTGATGCCTTCGGAAGTGCTGCCGTCGCCATAAATGACGATCCACAGGCAGTCTATCGCAGGGCGGGAGGCGGGGATATTAAGCTTTGTTAAACGCAAACGGGCGTGGATCTCTCCACGCCCGTTTGCGGTTCGAGCACCGGTCGCGATCAGAACTTGTAGCTGACCTCCATGCCGTAGGTGCGCGGCGCACCGAAGTAGCTCACCGTCCAGATCAGGAACGGGATGGTGCTGACCCGGTATTCCTCGTCGGTCAGGTTCTTGCCCCAGGCCGCCACCTCCAGGCTGCCGTTGCCGAGCGGCAGCTCGGTGAGCGACAGGCGGCCGTTCAGCAGCGCATAGTCGTCGAGCTTCGAGAACTTGTTCTGCTCTGGCTCGGGGTAGAGCACGCGGTCGTCGGTGTAGTTCCAGTCGAGGCGACCCACCAGGTTCCCGCCGAGCACGCCGGAAACCGTGTACTGCGCACCGGCAGAGAACGTGTTCTCGGGGGCATACGGGAAGGCGCGGTCGTCGGCAACGTTCGCACCGGTATCGTCGATGTACTTGTCGTATTCCGGATCGAGGTAACCCCAGCTCAGGTTGAGCAGGAGGTTTTCGACCGGCTCGGCGAGCACCTCGAGTTCAAAGCCGCGTACGGTCGCCTCGCCGGCATTGCGCACTACCGAGGCTGCCGAACCGTCCGCGAGGAAGATCGAGAGCTGCATGTCGTCGACATTGTTCTCGAACGCCGCGGCATTGACCTGCACGCGGTTGTCCAGCCAGCGCGACTTCAGGCCGATCTCGTAGGAAACCACCTCTTCCGGGTCATAAGCGCGCTGGAATTCCGCCAGCGTGCTCGACTCCCCGTTGAAGCCGCCCGATTTCCAGCCCTCGGCATAGCGCGCGTAGACGCTTGCCTCCTCGGTCAGATCCCAGCTCAGCGTCACCGACGGCGAGAAGTTGTTCCAGTTCTCGTCGGCCTCGCCCGCGAACGCCCATTCCGGCCGGACCTGGAGAGTGTTGTCGATGACGATCGGGTGCGAGATGTACTGCTCCTTCTCTTCCTCCGTGTAGCGCGCGCCCAGCGTGACGGTCAGACGGTCCCGCAGCGCTGCCGCACCGGGTTTCCAGTCCACCTGGCCGAACACCGCGTTCGACTCGCCCTCGAGCCCGTAGGCGTTGGGAGCGGTGGGCGCACCGAAGACTCCGAAGAACGTGATCGGGTTGATCACGTCGAGGCTCTCGTCGAAGTAGTAGTAGCCGAGCACGTAGTTCACGCGGTCGGTCGAACCGACGATCTGCAACTCTTCCGAGGTCTGCTCGTAATCGATGCCGCGACCCGAGTGGAAGGCGTCGATCGGGGAGCCGTCGATGTCGAGCAGGTCATCCCAGCTCATCTCGCGGTAAGAAGTGATCGACTTGATCTGCACGTTGCCCAGGAAGCCCTGCTCGCCGAGGTCATAGCTCAGGTGCAGCGAGTGGCCGTCGATCTCGGCCTCCTCGAACACCTCGGTCTCGCTGCTCAGCGTGTCCGCACGCTCGTCGTCCGCGACGACGTAGGGCAGCAGGAAGGGAACCTGGCTCGTATCGACATGCGTCAGGTGCGGCGCCTGCGGGGTGTTGTCCTTGTTGCTGAAGTCATAGGCGTAGCGCGCCTCGAAATTCTCGGTGACGTTGAGCAGCAGTGCGATGCGGCCGGCGTCGGAGTCCAGGCCTTCCCACTCGTCGGCCACGTTCGGCGCCGCCAGCGGACTGCCCACCGGGTCGGCCACGCCGCGCGTGAAGCCGTCACGCTCCTCGTGCTGCAGCGTGATGTTGGCGCTCAGCTGGCCCAAGCCCTCGCCCACGGTGCCGATCGCCGCGGTGTCCAGGCTGCCGCGCACCTGCCAGTAGCCCTCGTTGCCCATGCCGGCCGTCAACTCGCCCGACAGCTCGCCCGAGGGCTTGCGGGTCACCAGGTTGATGGCGCCGCCCACGGTGTTCTTGCCGTACAGCGAGCCCTGCGGGCCGCGCAGCACCTCCACGCGCTCGAGGTCCGCCACGTCGAAGATGCCACCGAGCACCTTGCCGATGAACACGCCGTCGACGTACATGCCCACGGTCGGCTCCCAGCTGGGCGCCGGGTTGGTCGTGACCGCGCCGCGGATCGCCACCGTGGCACCGGTGGTGCTGCTCGGCGCGGCCGCGAACTGCACGTTGGGCACCAGGCCGTTCAGGTCCTGCACGTCGGTGATGCGCTGCTGCTGGAGCGCATCCTTGCCGAAGGCCGAGATCGCGACGGGCGCATCCTGCAGCGACTGTTCGCGCTTCTGTGCCGTGACCACGATCTCCTCCAGGCCGGTGGCCTGGGCCAGCGCCTGGGCGCCGGCGGTTGCGAGCAGCGCGGCGGCGATGGCACGCGCAATTCCGGTTTTCCTCATATACATGGTCGAATCCCCTGAAGAGTGATGCTTTTTGGCGGCGCGGCGACGGCCGGGGCGATCGCTGGCGTGGCGCAGTTTAGGTGCTCGAATCCGCGTCGCAACCCGAATGGGTCGCATCCGGGGAAATCGCGGGAAATAGTTACGTCATTTCGCGGGACCGCGGAGCACCCGTTGCACGGGCGGCAAAAGTCAAGCTGTCGATACCCGGGACGGGCATCGGCCCGCTCGCAGCAAGCCGCGTATCTATGGCCCGGACACGGTATGCACGTACAATCGCCCGCGCAACTTGTTGCCCGGTCGTGGGACCTACCCTCAGGGAACGAATATGACGCTCGACATGCTGCTCGCGGAACGCGAGATCTACCGCGCGCTGGTGCGCTTCGCCCGCGCCATGGACCACCGCGACTGGAATGCCCTGGACGCCATCGTGCTGCCCGGGGCCACGGCCGACCTGGGCCTGGGTCCGGTGCAGGGCCGCGAGGCGATCGTCGGCGTGATGCGCTCCTTCCTCGACGACTGCGGTCCGACGCAGCACCTGCTCGGCAACGTGATGATCGAGGTCGAGGGCGATTCGGCGCGGAGCAGCTGCTACGTGAGCGACATGCACAAGGGCACGGGTGCAAAGGCCGCGCTGACCTTCTCGACGCTCGGCGAGTACCACGACAGGTGGCAGCGCGAAGGCGGGGTGTGGCGCATGGCGCACCGCACCAAGCTAAACCGCGCCCATATCGGCGACATCGGCGTGCTGGGGCCGGGGCCGAAACGCGCGTGAGACCGGTCTATCCGCTCGCGCCGCGCGCATGACGATCGCTCGAGCCGCCACCGTCATCGCGCAGGCCCCGGGCTTTCGCCCGGCGCGGGGGCTGGGCAACGCACACCTGCAGTCCTTTCTCGCCAGCACCGGTGCGCGTCGCGCGCTCGCGCGCAGGCGCGCGCACGCGCTGCGTGCCGCCGCACGCGAGGAGATCCTGGACTGCGGCGACGGCATCCGGCTGCACGGCGTGTACGCGCCGCATCCACGCGCCGGGCGCGGCCTCGCGATCCTGATCCACGGCTGGCACGGCACCGCCGACTCGGCGTACCTGGTGTCGGCGGCCGGGCACCTGTTCGCGCGCGGCTTCTCGGTGTTCCGGCTGCACCTGCGCGATCACGGCCCGAGCCATCACCTGAACCGCGAGCTGTTCAACTCCGCGCGCCTGGCGGAGGTGGTGGCCGCGGTGCGGCGCATAGCGGAGCTGCACCCGCACGAACACACCTTCCTCGGCGGCTTCTCGCTGGGCGGCAACTTCGCGCTGCGCGTGGCCGTCGCCGCGCCCGCCGCCGGCATCGCGCTCGATCGCGTGGTCGCGGTCTG
>JAGPES010000264.1 GCA_018057015.1 Pseudomonadales bacterium
GAACTGCCGCGTGTAGCGGTAGTCGACCATGGTGTTCAGCGCGCCGTCGGCCTCAAGGAAGATGCTGCCGCCGTCACCGCCGTCGCCGCCGTCGGGACCGCCGAAGGGCACGTACTTCTCACGACGGAAGCTGACGCAGCCGTTGCCGCCCTTGCCGGCCTGCACGTGGATGGTCGCTTCGTCTACGAATTTCATAAACAAAAACCCCGCCGTTCAGGCGGGGTCTCGTGGGGTCGTCGCCGGCTCAGGCCGGGACGATGTTCACAGTCTTGCGGTTCAGCGCGCCCTTGACCCTGAATTCCACGCGGCCGTCGGCCTTCGCGAACAGGGTGTGGTCCCGACCCAGGCCGACGTTCTCGCCCGGGTGGAACTGGGTGCCGCGCTGACGCACGATGATGTTGCCGGCCTTCACGACCTGGCCGCCGAAACGCTTCACGCCAAGGCGCTTGCTTTCCGAATCACGACCGTTGCGGGTACTGCCGCCTGCCTTCTTGTGAGCCATGAGACTACTCCTTGACGCTTAGCCGGCGTTGATGCCGGTGATCTTGACTTCCGTGAACCACTGACGGTGTCCGGTCTCGCGCTTGTAGTGCTTGCGGCGGCGGAACTTGATGATACGGATCTTGTCGTGGCGGCCTTGCTTGACGACTTCGGCCGAAACCGTGCTGCCGGCAAGGTAGGGGCTGCCGACCTTCACGTCACCACCGGCGCCGACCAGCAGCACCTTGTCGAAGCTGATGGTTTCGCCCGTGGCGGCTTCCAGCTTCTCGAGCTTCAGCGTTTCGCCTTCCTTCACACGGTGCTGCTTGCCACCGCTCTCAATCACTGCGTACATGTCATTCACTCCGTTGTCGCGCCCGTGTGCCGTTGTAATTTACCCGTCAGGGCTTGTCGGCGACCGTTCGCCGGGGCATCCAGGCACCCCGGAAACGTGTCCGGGGGTTTGCTCAGGGCCGCGCATTCTAGGTGATGAGCCGGGCTGACGGCAAGCCACGGGGCCCGGCGACGTGAAAAGTTGGCCTGTGGGAGCGCGCCCTGCGCGCGACCGAATCGGCACGCCTTTTTGGTCGCGGGCATGGCCCGCTCCTACAACAACGCCCTATGCGCCGCCAACGGGAAGCGTGGCGAAGGCCGGTCCGGCCAGCGGCGCAGGACTGCGCCGCGCAGACGGTGCAAGGCGGCGGCCGCTGGCGGAACGGGCCCGGCGCTCGGCGCGCCGGGTGCATGGCACTCGCGCGCAGGGCGCGCTCCCACGGCAATAGGTTTGACAGGCGAGGGCACGGTTCCTAGCATGCCGTCCGCCCCAGAATCATTCGAGCTTGCGATGGATTACATCACACCCGCCATCAGGGACGATTTTGCCGCCGTGAACCGGCTGGTCATCGAGCGGCTGCACTCCGACGTGGCGCTGGTCGAGAGCATCGGGCAGTACATCGTCGAGGGCGGCGGCAAGCGCATGCGCCCGCTGATCACCCTGCTGTGCGCCCGCGCGCTGGGCTACCCCGGCAAGCAGCACGTGGAACTGGCGGCGGTCATCGAGTTCCTGCACACGGCCACGCTGCTGCACGACGACGTGGTCGACGTCTCGGCGCTGCGGCGCGGGCGCGCCACCGCCAATGCCAACTGGGGCAATGCGCCCAGCGTGCTGGTGGGTGACTTCATCTATAGCCGCGCCTTCCAGGTGCTGGTCGGCATAGGCGACATGGATATCCTGCGCCTGCTGTCGGACACCACGAACACCATCGCCGAGGGCGAGGTGGAGCAGCTGGCGCGCGCCGGTGATCCCGACGCCACCGAGGCGCAGTACACGCAGATCATCGGCAAGAAGACCGCGGTGCTGTTCGCCGCGGCCGCCGAGGGCGCGGCCATACTCGCCGGCGCCGGCGCGGACGCCCGCGTGGCCATGCGCGACTATGGCATGAACCTGGGGCTGGCCTTCCAGCTGATCGACGACGTGCTCGACTACACCGGCGACCCGGAAACGATGGGCAAGAACCTGGGCGACGACCTCGCCGAGGGCAAGCCGACGCTGCCGCTGATCCACGCAATCGCCCACGCGAATCCCGCCGCCGCGGCTGAGGTGCGCGAGGCAATCCTGGGACGCAACCGCGACGCGCTCGCGCAGATCGTCACCACGGTGCGGGCCTGCGGCGCGCTGGACTACACGCACCGGCGCGCCGGGCACCACCGCGACCTGGCCTTGGCCGCGCTGAACCATGTGTCGGACTCGGCGTTCCGCCAGAACCTGGAGTCCATCGCGCGGATGGCGGTGGATCGCGTTTCCTGAGCCTGCGCCCGGTCACGGATCGCAGTGACCGCGCATTCGGCTATATACTGCTGATCGCCCAACCCAAGCGAAGCCGCCCGGGATGACCAACGACAAGCGCCCCGTCGAGAGCCTCCGCGCCGTCCCGGCGGAGCCCGCGCGCACGCTGCTGGGCGAACTGGCGCGCATCACGCGCCAGGGCCTGCAACAGCGGCTGGATCCGATGTTCAGCGCCTGCGACGATTTCTTCTTCGATCTCGCCAGCCGCGCGCGCAGCAACGCGGACCAGAACCGCTACTTCGAATCCCTGCGCGAGGTGAGGCTCAAGAAAACGCGCGTGGCAGCAGATTTCCTCGCCGGCGTCAACAGGGATTTCTCCGGTTTGGGCCAGCGCACGGCAGCGCAGGCCGTGTACACGCAGGGGCAAACCCTGCAAGCCTCCGATCTCGAGCTGGTCTCGCACGAGCAGATGGAGAAGGACGTGCTGGTGACCGACATGGTGTCGCGGGCGCGCATGGAATGGCAGCAGGAGCTGTTCCAGCTGCGCGAGCGCCTGCTGATGGTCTGCCCCCCCTTCGCGGAAGAGGAGAGCCCCTTAGATCCGGGCCGCATCACCGCGGCGTTCACCGCCGCGGCGGGCGTGCTCGAGGTAGAGCTCGACATCCTGAAAATCCTGTACAAGCAGTTCGACCGCGCGGTGCTGCTGCACCTCGACGAGGTCTACACGCCGGCCAACCAGCGCCTGATCGAGGCCAGGCTGCTGCCGAACCTGACCCCGCTCAGCCGGCGCCCCGCCAGGAAATACGACCTACCCCCGGACAAGCCGGCCGCCGGGGCCGGCGCAGCCGCCGACGCAGCGGCCAGCGTGCCAGCGGGCGGCGCATGGCCACAGCAGACCGACGTCAGTCCGGGGACCTTCGGTATCCCCGAGAGCAACCCGGAAATGCGCGACCTCGCACGGGTGCTGCAGCGCCTGCACGCCGGCGGCATCCGCCTGCCGATGCTGCAGAGCCTGCCGGTCGCCCCGGCCGGCCCGGCGAACCCGCCGCTGCCGCGCGACGAACTGGTATCGCTGCTCGCGGATGTCAGCCTCGGCGCGGGAGCCGCCGGCGGAGCCGCGACGGCGCCACCGGACATTCGCCACGCCATCGAGTCCATCGCCGCCAATCGCGGTCCGCTGAGCCTCGGGCAGTCCGACGAGGACATCATCAACGTCGTGGCGATGTTCTTCGACATCGTCCTCGAAGACCGCAACCTGCCGATCGAGATCCAGGCGCTGGTGGGGCGCCTGCAGCTGCCCATCCTGCGGGTAGCGCTGAAAGACCGCAGCTTCTTCACCGACCGCAAGCACCCGGCGCGCCAGCTGATCAACGAGATCGCGCGCACCAGCGTCGGCTGGGAGTCGAGCGACCGCGACGAACAGGACGCGCTGTTCATCCGCCTCACCGAGTTGGTCGAGCAGGTGCTGCAGGGCTCGGCCGAACACGCGGACGTGTTCGAGAAATGCCTGAACGACCTGCTGGGATTCATCTCGAACCAGGATTCGCGCGCCGGCAAGCTGGAGCGGCGCACCCGCGAGCAGGCCGCGGCGCAGGCGCGCAGCGCCCAGTCGCGCGAGGTCGTGAAGACCCTGCTGAACCAGCGCCTTGCGGGCGCCGCGCTGGCGCAGGACATCGCGGACTTCCTGGTGAACGACTGGCAGCAGGTGCTGTACCAGCGCCACCTCAAGCACGACGAGGACAGCGACGAATGGCGCGAGGCCGTGCAGATTCTCGACGACCTGATCTGGAGCGCCCGACCGCACAACGACGCCGAAGCACTGGTACGCCTGCGCTCGATGCTGCCCGGCCTGCGCGCTCGCATCGCCGCCGCCCTGGAACACGCGGGCACGGACATCGGCCGTGGCGGCGAAACGCTGAAGCAGCTGACGGCGGTGCTCGCGCGCCTGCACACGGGCCAGGTCACGGAACTCGAGACCAGACCGCTCAGTGAACGGCAGAAGCACCTGATCGACCCGGCGCCGGCGCAGAAGCCGTGGGAGGAGATGACCGCGGTGGAGCGCCAGTTCGTGCGTCACCACCAGCTGCTGAACGAGCAGCTGCTGAAGGTCGACGCGCTGGAGTCCGGCACCTGGGTGCAGTACGACGACCTGCGCCAGGGCATGAGCCGGCGCTGCAAGCTCTCGGCAAAGCTGACCGCCACCGACACCTTCGTCTTCGTGAACCGCATGGGCGCCAAGGTGCTCGAGAAGCCGCGCAAGTCCTTCGCCTACGACCTGCAGATGGGCTATGCGCGGATCCTCGATACCGAGAACTTCTTCGACCGCACGCTGGAGCGGATTACGTCGAATTTGAGGAAGCTGGCGGGGGAGTAGTAGAGGGTGTTGCAAAACCCTGCACGACCTCGACCGACACGGTGTAGGAGCGCGCCATGCGCGCGATATCGCGGCCATGGGCCGCTACACCCGAAAATCGCCGTATTCGCGGGGCCGGAAGGCGTTTTGCGAGACCCTCAGAAGCGGGCGCGAGCTCGTCGTCGCAATTGCTGACCGCCCGGGCTCATCCCGGCACCCTGTTCATTATCAACCCCGCCAGCCGCTCCGCGCCGATCCGGTCCACGGCCTGGCGCACCGCGCGCGTGCGCGCGCTGCCGTAGGGCACCACCAGCACCGTGCCGTCGAGCCAGCCGAGCAGCGGCTGCACGGATTCCAGCGCCGGCGCCTCGGGAAGGTCCAGCACGATGAAGCGGTCGCTGTAGCGTGCGCGCGCGGTGCGTACCAGCTCCTCCATGCGCGCGCTGGCGAGCAGGCGCGCGTCGAGCATTTCGTTGCCGTAGGGAATCACGCGCATGCGGGCCACGCCCGGCGCATAGACGATGTCGTCAATGTGCATGCGCTCGTAGGCCAGGTAGTCGGTCAGACCGATATCGGGATAGGGCACCAGCAAGCGGTTCAGGGCGGTCGGGTAGGGGTTGCACTGGACCAGCAGTGCCGTGCGCCGGTGTTCGGCGGCCAGCGCCGCGGCC
>JAGPES010000266.1 GCA_018057015.1 Pseudomonadales bacterium
GTTCGTCAAGGGGCGCGCCTTCTGGGACGAGGGCTGTGTGGGCGTGCCGGCGGGCATGGACTTCTTCGCGACGAACATCGAGGAGGCCCACACGCAGTAGCGTGTCGGGCTCAGCGGTTCACCATCATGTCGGCGATACGGAACATCGGCTCGCGCAGCATCTCCTTCACTTCGTCGCAGGCGCCCACTTCCTGCAGCGCGCGTTCCATGCACAGCAGCCACTGGTCGCGCTCCGCGGCGCCAATGGCGTAGGGCTGGTGCGGCTTCGTGAGGCAGACCGTGCCGGTGCGGCGCGCGTACAGCGGCGGGCCGCCCATCCATCCCGAGAGGTACTCGAAGAGTTTCTCCTCGATGGCGGCGAGCGACTCGCCGTGCATCGCGCGAATGCCGGCCGCCTCGGGCGACTCGTCCATGATGCGGTAGAACGCGGCGCACAGCGTGCGCACGCCGTCTTCGCCGCCGAGCAACTGGTAGGGATTATGGCCGCTCACGTCGTGTCCTCCTCGCGCGTGGCGCGCATGATAGCCGCTCGCGCCGCGCGGCGCATCGTCCGCACAGGGTACGGAGCATGAGCAGCAGCACCCCGCGCATCGACCTGGAGCCATCGTGGCTCGCCCGGCTCGCGCGCGAGTTCGAGCAGCCCTACATGCGGCAATTGCGCGAGTTCCTGCGCGCCGAGAAGGGCGCCGGCAAGGTCATCTACCCAACCAGCGCGAACTGGTTCAACGCCTTTCGCTGCACGCCCTTCGAGTCGGTCGAGGTCGTGATCCTCGGGCAGGACCCCTATCACGGCCCGGGGCAGGCCCACGGACTGTGCTTCTCGGTGCCGCGCGGTGTGGCGCCGCCGCCGTCGCTGCGCAACATCTCCCAGGAACTGCAGCGCGACCTCGGCATCGCGCCGCCCGCGCACGGTTGCCTGGAGAGCTGGGCCACGCAGGGCGTGCTGCTGCTGAACAGCGTGCTCACGGTGGAGCACGGCCGTGCCGCGTCGCACCAGGGCAAGGGCTGGGAGCGATTCACGGATCGCGTGGTGGAGGTGCTGAACGAGCAGCGCGAGCAGCTGGTGTTCCTGCTGTGGGGGAGCTACGCCGAGCGCAAGGGGCGCATCATCGACCGCGAACGCCACCTGGTGCTGTCCTCGCCGCATCCCTCGCCGCTGTCGGCCCATCGTGGCTTCATCGGCAACGGGCATTTCTCGGCGGCCAACCGCTACCTCGAGGCGCACGGCAAGCGGCCCGTCGACTGGCGCCTGCCGCCCTAGGCCGCTGCGCCAGGCATCGAGGGGCGCGTTGCCCGCGGCCGGGCGCGCCGGCGTATCAGCGCGGGGGCAGGTCGAGCAGCAGGGTGTACTGCCTGACGAGACGCCCGGTCGGCCAGCGCACCTCGACCACCAGGTCGACGAAGGGTTCGCTCACCGGCTGTTCGCTGCGAACCTCGACGCTGGCGTTGCCACGCCTGTCCACGAGCAGTTCGAAGCGCAGCGGCGTGGTGAGCGCGGCGGGATCGATGCCAAGGCGCGCGTAATCGGCCTCCGGGGCGCGCCCGACGATGATCTCGTTCTGCGTGACGGCGCCGAGGCTGCCCAGCGGGATCGACACGCGCAAGGGTTCACCGACGCGCGACTGCAGGCTGGCGTTGCCGAGGCTGAGCGCCTGCGCCGCGCCCGCCGCCAGCAGGGCCGTCATCAGCACCAGGGCATGCAGGCCGGCGCGCGAGGCGCCGTGCAATCTGGAGGAACGCATGAACCACACCTCTGGCGGGCCGGACGGTGAGCCGAGTATAGGCAGCGCCCCGGGATGCCGCCACCGCGCGCCGTGGCGCGGCCCGCCGGCGCGAGGCTACACTACGCGCCCGCGACGCTTCGCCCGGGCGTGCGCGGGCCACGCAATCAACGCAGCTGGAGCATGCACATGAGCACCGTTTTCGAGCGTCCCGCGCACCTGATCGGCAAGGAAGGCACGCAACTCGGCGTGACCGACTGGCTCACGATCACGCAGGAGCGCATCAACCTGTTCGCCGACGCCACCGGGGATCACCAGTGGATCCACGTCGATCCGGTCAAGGCCGCGAGCGGCCCCTACGGCAAGTGCATCGCGCACGGCTACCTCACGCTGTCGCTGGTGAACCTGTTCCTGCCGGACCTGATGCGCGTGGACAACACCTCGATGGGCGTGAACTACGGCGTCGACAAGGTGCGTTTCCCCGCGGCGGTGCCGGTGGACTCGCGCATCCGCGGTCGCGGCGAGATCGTGGCGGTGGAGGAAGTGAAGGGCGCGGTGCAGGTGATCGTGCGCATCACGGTCGAGATCGAGGGTGGCGATCGCCCGGCCTGCGTGGTCGACACCATCTCGCGTTTCTTTCCCGCCTGACGGGCGCCCGGCGGGCGAGGCCGGCGTCGGGGCGCACCCGCCGCTACGTGGCGAAGGGCGAGAACGGCAGTACGCCCTGGCAGGCCTTTTTCCGCTGCTGGATCAGGCGCTGGTTTCCCCGCGAATCGAGGACCAGCGTGGGCTCGGCCAGCAGGATCCTGTGCGTTTCCCCGGCCTCGCAGGCGCACCATTCCTGCGGTTTGTCCGGGTGTGCCCACATGGGGTCGCGCAGGCATTCAGCCTTCACGTTCGCGAGAGTTTTTTCTTTCGACACGCAGCCAGCCAGCGCCCGTTCCTGCAATTTCAATCCGGCTTCGCCGGGGTGCACCGTGCTGGCCCGGGTATATGCGTCGCGCACGCAGTCGCAGGCGAAATGCCTCCCCCACGCGCTGCGCTCGCAGTCCCGGTACAGGCTGGCGGCGGCATTGGCGGGATCCGCGCCGGGTGCCGCGGCCGGCTTCGTGGCCGCGAGGCGTGCAGCGATCTCCGGCGCCGGCTCGCCGGAGCGCAGGCAGTTGTTGACGAACGGGGTGCCTGACAGCGTCTGCAGGTGTTCGCGGAAGTAGTTCGAGCACTCGACCTGGCGTTCCCGGCTCGGCTTGGGCGGCATGGCGTCTGCCGCAGCGGCCTGCAGGGCTGCCGCGCACAGGCAGGCGCAGAGAGTGAAAGAGAGAAAACGTACGGGCATGTCGGTTTCCTCCGGCAGGTTCAGGGCCTGGATTCTAGCAGCGTCCGCTCGTGTGATCTCCTGCTGTTGGCGGAACCGGCGCCGGGTCGTCGGTGCCTGCAGGACATGCAGGCATTTGCGCGCCTGAAGGCTTTGTAATCACGGGGCGCCTGCGGCGTTGCGTAGAATGGCGCGATCATCCTGCACAGGTCCGGTTGAAAGCGCAAAGCCCTCCAGATGAATGCGGACCCACGAGAACCACCGCCATGAGCGCGCCCGACTACCGTCTGATCGATTGCGACAACCACTACTACGAGGTCGACGACTGCTTCACGCGGCACATCGAGCCGCGCTTTCGCGAGCGCACGGTGTGGGTGGACCGCAGCCGCGCCGACAGCATCGGCGTGATGATGCTCGGCCACAAGCGCCTGCAGTTCTTCAGCGCCGCGGTCGGCGACCACGTGGCACCCCCCGGCGCGATGGTCGAGTTCCTGCGCGGCAGTACCGAGCAGGGCGGCGCGGTGAACCTGAACCCGGTCGCGGCGCAGGACTTCCCGCAGTTCATCGAGCGCGGCGCGCGGCTGGCGGAGATGGATCGCCAGGGCGTCGAGGCCGCGGTGCAGATTCCCACCCTCGGCGTCGGCGTCGAGTGGCAGATGCGCGCCGATCCCGATTTTCACGAGCTGCTCTACCCGAGCATCCGCAGCTTCAACCGCTGGCTCGCAGCGGACTGGGGTTGGGGCGGCGACGGACGCATCTTCGCGACGGCGCTGATGTCGCTCGCGGACCTGCCGCACGCGCTCGAGGAGCTCGAGCGCCTGATCGCCGAGGGCGTGCGCCTGGTTCTGCTCACCACGGGACCCGTCAACGGCCGCTCCCCTGCGGATCCGTATTTCGACCCGTTCTGGGCGCGTGTGCAGGAGGCCGGGCTGGTGGTGGTGTTCCACATCGGTGCCACCGGCTTCAACGCCATGCAGGCCGCGCCGTGGGGTGAACCGGCGAACCCGCCATCGCACCGCTTCACGCCGTTCAATACCTTCGTCGGCATGGGCGAGCGCACCATCGTCGACCAGATCGCCGCGCTGATCTTCCACAACCTGCCCGACCGCTTCCCGGGGCTGCGTTTCCTGATCGTGGAGTACGGTGCCGGTTGGCTGCCGCACCTGCTCAAGACGCTGGACAAGATCTTCCGGCTCGGCGACCACCGTTCGCGCTGGGCGTTCGGCAAGCCGTCGCTGACGCCGGGCGAGACCTTCCGACGGCAGTTCTGGATCGTGCCCTTCTTCGAGGACGACATCGCGGCGGTGGCGCGCGCGGCGGGCGTGGAGCGCGTGGTCCACGGTTCCGATTACCCGCACCCCGAGGGCCTGCATTCCTCGGCCGACATGCTGCGCGAGCTCGGTTCCTTCGGCGCGGCCGAGCAGCGGCGCATCATGCGCGCCAACGCGGCCGGACTGCTGGGGCTCGCGCCCTGAGCTAGACTCCTGTGGGTCGGCATTGATACCGACGGGCCCGACCCGCATGTGGGTCGGCATCCATGCCGACGGCTGCGGTGGATGCGGCACGGCGGCGGTTCCGGCGGTGCCGAACCCTTGTCGGGTTGAAACCCGACCCACAGAGGTGGGAGGACTGGCCTTGGGCATATGGCTGCTGAAGACCGAGCCGCGGGAGTGCAGCCTCGATGACATCCGCGCCGCCGCCGGCGGCGTGATGCGCTGGGACGGCATCCGCAATTACCAGGCGCGCAACCTGCTGCGCGACGCGGTGCGCACGGGCGACCTCTGCCTCATCTACCACTCGGGGATCCGCGAACCGGCGCTGGTCGGCAGCGCCGAGGTGGTGCAAGCGGCCTACCCGGATCCGGCGCAGTTCGACGCCGCGAGTCCGCTGCACGATCCCGCATCGACGCTGGCGAGCCCGCGCTGGTTCTGCATCGACATCCGCTACCGGGAGCATTTTCCGCGCCCGGTCACGCTGGGCGGGATCAGGGCGACGCCGGAGCTGGCCGCGATGGTGCTGCTGCGCCAGGGGCGGCTGTCGGTGCAGCCCGTGACCGCTGCCGAGTGGCGCGCGATCGCGCCGCTGGCCGGGCTCGCGCCCGCATGAGCATCGCGCTGATACTCTCCGGTGGCGGGGCGCGCGCGGCCTACCAGGTGGGCGTGCTGCGCGGCGTGATGGAGATCCACGGGCGCGACCAGCTGCCCTTCGACGTGATCTGCGGCACCTC
>JAGPES010000265.1 GCA_018057015.1 Pseudomonadales bacterium
GCTGGCGAGCGGGCGCATCGTGTTCCAGTACTTTCCCTCGGTCGAGGGCGATCGCCTGTTTGCCTCGTTGACCCTGCCGGAGGGGACCCCGGCCGAGGTGACCCAGCAGGCCGCGCGCCGGCTGGAAGCCTCCGCCGAGGCGCTGCGCGAGCGCCTGGATCGCGGGCGTGGTGACGACGCGCAGCCCTCGGCCGTGCGGCACGTCATGGCCTCGGTGGGCAAGCGCGTGGGTCGCGGTTCGCTCGGTTCCGATGCCGGCGAGGGCAGCCACGTCGCGGAAGTGCTGGTGGAGCTGCGCTCCTACGCCGAGCGCGGCGGCATGGGCTCGGCGGAGGCGGCCGCGCTGTGGCGAGAGCTCACCGGCCCGATTCCCGACGCGCTGGAGCTGACCTTCACGGCCGAGGCCTTCAGCGCGGGCAAGCCGATCGACATCCAGCTGCGCGGTCGCGACGTGCGCCAGCTCGGCGAGGCGGCGGCCGAACTGCGCGAGGTGCTCGCGCGCTATGACGGCGTGTTCGATGTGAGCGACACCTACCGCGCCGGCAAGCAGGAGATCCTGCTCGCGATCCGCCCCGAGGCCGAACTGCTCGGGCTGTCGCAGCGTGACCTGGGCCGCCAGGTGAGGCAGGCTTTCTATGGCGAGGAAGCGCAGCGGGTACAGCGCGGCCGCGACGACGTGCGCGTGATGGTGAGGCTGCCGGAAGCGGAGCGGGTGTCGCTGGGCGACCTGGAGAACATGCGCATACGCACCGCCGCTGGCGTCGAGGTCCCCTCGATGAGCGTGGCCCGAGCCACCGTCGGGCGCGGCCATTCCACCATACGCCGCGTGGACGGACAGCGCGTGGTGAGCGTGCAGGGTGACGTGGACCGCGAGGTGGTGGTGCCGGAAAAGGTGCTGGCCTCCGTGGCCGGCACCGAGTTCCCGCGCCTGCAGGCAAGGTATCCCGGCATCTCGTTCGCCTTTGCCGGCGAGGCGGAAGAGCGCGCCGAGGCCATGGGCAGCCTCGTCGGGATGACGCTGCTGGCGCTGCTGATCATCTACGCGCTGCTGGCGGTGCCGCTGCGTTCCTACCTGCAGCCCTTCGTGATCATGAGCGCGATCCCGTTCGGCGTCATCGGTGCGTTGCTCGGGCACCTGATCATGGGCCAGGCGCTCACCTTTTTCTCGCTGCTCGGCGTGGTGGCGCTATCGGGCGTGGTGGTGAACGCGAGCCTGGTGCTGGTCGACTACGTCAACCAGCAGCGCCTGGCGGGGGTCGCGGTGAAGGAGGCCGTGTTGCGCGCCGGCGCGGTGCGTTTCCGCCCGATCCTGCTCACCTCCGCCACCACCTTCATCGGGCTGGCGCCGCTGATGGCCACCGCGGACATCTCGACCACGATGTTCGTGCCGCTGGCGATATCGCTGGCCTTCGGGGTGCTGTTCGCGACCGTGATCACGCTGCTGCTGGTGCCGGCGCTGTACCTGGTACTGGAGGATTTTCTCGGCTGGACGCGCGCGGTGCGCACGCACCGGTTGCCCGGCAGCACGGTGGATCGCGCGTCGTGAACGGAGGACCAGCGACATGATCGACGAACCCGCGCCGCCCGCAGGGGCGGCACCGCCTGGCGCCGCACCCTTGCCAGGCGCACCGGCCGACGCACAGCAGCTGCGGATCGTCCGCTGGTTCTTCTTCGGCGTGTTCGCGTTCCTGATCTACCAGCTGCTGCTGATCCTGTCGCTGTTCTCGGACGCCATCATCTGGTCCTCGTCGCTCGCGCTGGTCTGCTTCCCGATCCACAAGTTCCTGCAGGCGCGCCTGCCCTCGCGCGACGGCGCCGCCGCGGCGCTGAGCACGCTGGCGGTACTGCTGCTGGTGCTGGTGCCGACGCTGTTCGTGCTCGGGGTGGTGGTGCGGCAGTCCGCGGAGCTCTACCCCACGGTGCGCGGCTGGGTCGCGCCCGACGGTGTCCTTGCGGCAGGCTTGCTGCCGGAGTTCCTGCAGGGCTACTGGCACCGGCTTAGCGAGTTCGCCGGACAGAGCAGCCTGTTTGCGCAGTTCGACCTGCAGGAGTTCATGCTCGGCAACATCAATGCCGCGAGCGCGAGGATCGCCAATTTCGGCGCCGTCATGGCGCGCAACATCCTGTTCGGGCTGGTCAACCTGCTGCTGATCCTCGTCATGCTGTTCTTCTGCTTCCGCGACGGCGAGCGCTTCCTGCACTGGCTGTTCGACACGGTCCCCATGCCGGTGGCGCAGGCGCAGTCGATAGCGCTGCGCATCTACCAGACGGTCACGGCGGTGATCCGCGGGGCGTTGCTGACGGCAGTCATCCAGGGGCTGCTGGCGATGATCGGCTACCAGATCGCCGGGGTGCCGCTGGCGGTGTTCTTCGGCGTGATGACGGGCATTGCCGCCATGATCCCGGTGGTGGGCGCCGGGCTGGTGTGGGCGCCGATCGGTATCTTCATCTTCATGAAGTCGCCCGCCTGGGGCATCTTCGTGTTCGCGTGGGGCTTCTTCTTGGTGAGCCTGGCCGACAACGTGCTCAAGCCGGTGCTGATCGGCAGCCGCGCGCGCATGCCGATCCTGCTGATCTTCTGCGGCATCATCGGCGGCGCGAACGTCTACGGCGTGACCGGCCTCATGATCGGCCCCATCGTGATCGCCAGCCTGCTCGCCTTCGTCAGCATCTATCGCGAGCACTACTCGCCCGAATCCGGCGGCCGGGTTGTGGACACCGAGAGGACCTAGTGCGCCCCGGCGCGGATGCGGCTTGCGGCCATCCCGTTGTCGCACGCGACAAATGCATCGTAAAGGGACACGGGATCCCGAACGGAGGGTTGCAGCGATGAAGCGACGGGCCGCGCAGCCATGTTGAGGGTGGCGGCAATACTCTGCCTGCTGCTCCTGTGCGGCGGGGCGCGCGGTGCGGCCTTTCCGCAGGCGCCGCACGAAGTCGAGGCCTATCTCGCCGGGCGCGAGCGACGCGAGCCGGGCATCACGCCGGGGACGGAGCGAGCGGTGGCGTGGTCAGGCGGCGTGCCGGCGCGGGCGCCGCTGGCGCTGGTCTACCTGCACGGTTACTCGGCAACGCGCCAGGAAGTCTTCCCGCTCGCCGAGCGCCTCGCCGCGCAACTCGGCGCAAACCTGTTCCATACGCGGCTCACCGGCCACGGTCGCGACGGCGCGGCGATGCTGGAGGGTTCGGTAGCCGCCTGGCAGGAGGACGCGCTCGAGGCGCTTGGCATCGGGCGCGTCATCGGTGAGCGCGTCGTGCTGCTGTCGACGTCCACGGGCGGCACCCTCTCGACGTGGCTGGCAAGCCGGACGCAGGACGAAGCGCTGGCCGCGCTGGTGATGATCTCGCCGAATTTCGCGGCGCGCGAGCGCACGATGTACCTGCTCGACTGGCCGCTGCTCGGGCCGGCCCTGCTCGGCTATCTCGGCGACGACTACCGCAGCTGGCAACCCTACAACGAGCGCCAGGCGCGCTACTGGACGTGGAGTTATCCCTACCGGGCGTTGCCGGAGCTGGTGCGCCTGATGAAGGAAGTGGAGCGCATCGACAAGTCCGCGATCCGCGTCCCGACCTTGATGATCTACTCGCCGCACGACCAGGTGATCGACCCGGCGGCGGTGGCGGCCGCGTTCGCCGAGTGGGGCGGGGAGCGCAAGCGGCTGGTCGTGTTCGAGCGCGCGGGCGACCCGTCGCAGCACGTGCTCGCCGGGGATATCCTGTCGCCGGCGAGCACCGACGAGATCGCGCGCCTGATAAGCGAGTACCTGAGCGGGCTTGCGGGCTCGTGAGCACGCCGGCGTCGCCGCGGGGATCGCGGTTCACAGGGTGGTGAGTTCGCGCAGGTCGCGCGCGTGGCGGCGCAGTTTTGCGCCGAGTCGCGCGCGCTGGCGTTCGCTCAGCGTGCGGTCCAGTTCCGCCAGCATCGCCACGACGACGTCGCCGTTGGCCTCGTAGCGCGCGCGGTAGGCAGGATCCCAGTGCTCCTGCGGATGCGTCAGCAGGCGTGCCAGCCGTGCCTCGTAGCGCGGATCGGTCGCATGCGTGTCGACCAGCTGACGCAGTCGGGCGCGGAAGCTAGCGCGACTGGCGATCCAGTCGCAGCCATTGGCGTCGATGGCCTGCAGGCGCCCGCGCACCTGCGTGCGTTGCTCCCGGTCCAGGCGGCCCAGCCAGTCGCCCAGCGCGGACAGCACCGATCGTTCGCGGTTGCGCCTGCGTTCCTCCTCGCCGATGTCGCAGTACTCGCGGCGCAACTCCACGTCACGCTCCGCCAGGCCGGCGAAGAACTCGTCGCGCTGCGCGGGGCCGAGGCCCGCGAGCCAGCGTGCCGCCGCAGGTGCGGCTCCCGCCACCGTGTCGCGCCACAGTGACTCGAGGCCGATGCGCGCCGCCTCGATGCCGGCGGCGCCTGCTGGCTGCGCCATGTCATCGGCCAGTGTCTCGAGGAACCCGGCGTAAGCCGGCAGTGCCGCGCCGCGATGCCAGTCGTGGAGATCGCGCAGCGAGGCGCGCAGCGCGGCGGCCTGCTCGTCGTCCAGCGTGACCTGGCTGGCGAGGTGGAAGTAGAGCAGCGTATCGAGGCGGTCGTAGAGTACGCGCGTGCCGCACGCCGAGACGGCCAGTGCCATCAGCACGACCAGCGCGATTCGCGGCAGCCGTGCGCGTCCCACGCTAGCGCGAGCCGCCATACAGGCGACGGTAGCGCCATGCCGCCCAACGGTTGTAGATCGCATCCGCCGCGGGCCTGAGCAGCGGCCAGCGCAACCAGGCCCACAGGGGGCCGAAGCGCGTGTGGCGCCAGGCGGCCACATTGGCATCCAGCCCGCTCAGCAGCACGTTGTCGGCGCGGCGCAGGTGCAGGCGCTCGAGCAGCGTGGTCCGGTCCGGCAAGTCGGCGGTTTCCTCGAGGCCGTGGATGTCCACGAGAGCCAGCGCGGGACCGGACAGCTGGCGCAGACGCGCCATCTCGGCGGTGCACAGTGGGCACTGGCCGTCGTAGTAGAGGGTATCGATGCCGGTCGGGCAGGCTGGCTGGTTCATGCTGTTTTTACGTCTCGAAGCCCCCGCGTGGATTACTGCGTGCGGGCGCTTCCCCGAGCGCGCCGACACGACACTCCCGAGCCCGGGCTCACCACCGTGGCCTCGCGGCAGGGGCATTTGACCGACTGCGCCGTCGTCGGATATACGATGCAGAGTCCGCGCGGAGGAACCGGCCATGCGAAACCTGAAGATGTGCCTGTGGATCCTGATGGCCGGGGTGCTC
>JAGPES010000267.1 GCA_018057015.1 Pseudomonadales bacterium
GAGCACCAGGCCTACGACCACGCCGCTCACCTTCGCGCCGGCCGGTACGATCGCGTCGACCTCGAGTCCCGCCATCGTCAGCTGGTCCGCCAGCTCGCGCGTCGACAGCGCCGGGTCCACCCACTCGCGCAACCACTTCTCGCTGAACTTCATGTGCTCACCAATCGCGACAATCAGCCGCCCAAATTACATTAGCTTTCGAACGTAACATACTGATTTAATTGAATTGCCTGAGAAACCTCAGGTCATTTTCATAAAACAGCCGCAAGTCATTGACGCCATAGCGCAGCATCGCCAGGCGCTCCACGCCCATGCCGAAAGCGTATCCGGTGAAGCGCTCGGCATCGATGCCCGACATCTCCAGCACGCGCGGATGGACCATGCCGCAGCCCATGATCTCCAGCCAGCCGGTGTTCTTGCAGACCCGGCAGCCGCCGCCGCCGCAGATCACGCACTGCATGTCGACCTCGGCGGAAGGCTCGGTGAACGGAAAATAGGACGGGCGGAATTTCACCGCCAGATCGCGCTCGAAAAAGGCGCGCAGAAAATCGACGACCGTGCCCTTGAGATCCGGCATCCCGGTGCCCTCGGCGATCACCAGCCCTTCCACCTGGTGGAACATCGGCGAGTGCGTGAGATCGGAATCGCAGCGGTACACCCGCCCCGGGCAGATCACGCGGATCGGCGGCTCGGTGGACTGCATCACCCGCACCTGCACCGGCGAGGTGTGGGTGCGCAGCACCGTGGTCGGGTCGATGTAAAAGGTGTCGTGCATCGCGCGCGCGGGATGCTCGGGCGGGATGTTCAGCGCCTCGAAGTTGTGCCAGTCGTCCTCGATTTCCGGCCCTTCGACCACCTCGAAACCGACCGACTCGAAAAAGGCCTCCATCCGCTCGATGGTACGGGTCACCGGGTGGCGGCCGCCCATGACCTGGCGGCGCCCGGGCAGGGTCACGTCGACGCGCTCGCTCCACAGCTTGCGCGCCAGCTCCTGCGCTTCGAGTTGCTCCTTGCGCGCCGCGAGCCCCTGCTCCAGCTGCTCCTTCAGCGCATTGATCTCGGCACCGCGTGCGCGACGTTCATCGGGGCCGAGTTGGCCCAGTTGCTTCAGGTGCCGGGTCAGTTCGCCCTTCTTGCCGAGGTAACGCACCCGCTGCTCGTCCAGCTCGGCGAGCGAGGCGGCGTCCGCGATCGCGGCGAGCGCGAGGGAGACCGTTTGCGTCAATTCATCCATACCGAAACTTCCTGTACGAGAACGGGATGGCCGGCGAAGCCATGCACCAAGCAAAAAAATAGGGAAAGAACTCGCGCCCTTTCCCTACCTTGTTCGAATGATCGTCGACGGCAAGTCGCCGCGACTGCGGCGCGCCCGCCAAGGTTCAGGCGAGAGCCGCCCTCGCTTTTTCGACGATCGACGCAAACGCGTCCTTGTCATGCACGGCCAGGTCTGCCAGTACGCGGCGATCCAGGCCAATCTCGGCCTTGCGCAGCCCGGCGATCAGGCGGCTGTAGGTCAGGCCATTGGCGCGCGAGGCCGCGTTGATACGCGTGATCCACAGCGCGCGGAACTGGCGCTTCTTCTGCCGACGGTCACGGTACGCGTACTGGCCAGCCTTGATGACGGCTTGCTTGGCAACGCGATAGACGCGACTGCGGGCGCCGTAGTAACCCTTGGCGCGGTCGAGAATCTTCTTGTGTCGGCGTCGGGCAACGACGCCACGCTTGATACGGGGCATGAGTTATGTCCTCAGGTCAGATTGCTTGAATTCACCGGTCACGCAACATGCGCCCGACCTTCGGCTCGTCCGAAGGGCTGAACGCGTCGGTGCCGCGCAGCTGACGCTTGCGCTTGGTGGTCATCTTGGTGAGGATGTGGCTCTTGTTCGCATGCTTGCGCTTGTAACCGTCGCCGGTCTTCTTGAAGCGCTTCGCTGCTCCGCTATGTACTTTCAACTTCGGCATTTTCTGTAACTCCGCATTTGCTTTTGACTGCAACGCAATAGAAGTGGGCAAAGCTCACTTCTTCTTCTTCGGTGCCAGGACCATGGTGAGTTGACGGCCTTCCATCTTCGCGTGCTGCTCCACCGCTGCATGCAGCTCGAGATCGGTCTCGATGCGCTTGATAAGCTGCATCCCGATCTCCTGGTGGGCCATTTCGCGACCACGGAAACGCAACGTCACCTTGGCCTTGTCTCCTTGCTCCAGGAAACGTACCAGGTTGCGCAGTTTGACCTGGTAATCCCCTTCCTCCGTCCCTGGCCGGAATTTCACTTCCTTTACCTGAATGATCTTCTGCTTCTTCTTTGAAGCAGCTTTCTGTTTCTTGGCTTCGAAAATATGCTTTCCGAAGTCCATGATCTTGCACACGACCGGATCGGCATCGGCCGCGATCTCGACCAGGTCGAGTCCCGCCTGCTCGGCGGTCTTCAGTGCCTCTTCTATCGACACGATCCCCAACTGCGTGCCTTCCTGATCGATCAGACGCACCTGGCGGGCGCGAATATCGCCATTGACCGCAAGCTTCTTGTTGTCAGATTTCAATTGTTTATCAACCTTCCAGGGCTAATTGACCACGACGGACAACAGCCGCGTCGAGGTGGGCCGAGAACTCGTCCAGAGTCATCGTGCCCAGATCGTCGCCGCGCCTGGCCCGTACGGCCACTGTTTCAGTTTCAGCTTCCCGATCCCCCACTACCAACAGGAATGGCAGCTTGTCGAGAGTGTGCTCGCGGATTTTAAAGCCGATCTTCTCGTTCCTCAAGTCGGAAATGACCCTGAAACCCTTGTTTTTCAAGGACTCTTCGACTTTGAGGGCGTATTCACGCTGGGCGTCGGTAATATTCATCACCACGGCCTGCACCGGCGCGAGCCACGCGGGGAAAGCCCCTTCGTGGTGCTCGATCAGGATGCCGATGAAACGCTCGAAGGAACCGAGCACCGCACGGTGCAGCATGACCGGCGTCTGGCGGCTGCCGTCCTCGGCCACGTACTGCGCATCCAGGCGTCCCGGCATCGAGAAATCGACCTGGATCGTGCCGCACTGCCAGAGGCGACCGATGCAGTCGCGCAGCGAGAACTCGATCTTGGGACCGTAGAAGGCACCCTCCCCGGGCAGCAACTCCCATGCCAGGCCCTGGGCGTTCAGTGCATCCGCCAGCGCCTGCTCGGCCTTGTCCCAGATTTCGTCGCTGCCGACGCGGTTGGCCGGGCGCGTCGAAAGGCGGTAGATCACATCGCTGAAGCCGAAATCGGCGTAGACCTCGTGCAGCAGCTCGATGAACTGCGCCACTTCGTGCTGGATCTGGGCCTCGGTGCAGAAGATGTGCGCATCGTCCTGCGTGAAACCGCGCACCCGCATCAGGCCGTGCAGCGAACCCGAGGGTTCGTTGCGGTGGCAGGAGCCGAACTCCGCGAGGCGCAGCGGCAGGTCGCGGTAGCTCTTCAAGCCCTGGTTGAATACCTGCACGTGGCAGGGACAGTTCATGGGCTTGACCGCGAAGTCACGATCCTCGCTCTTCAGCGCGAACATGTTCTCGGCAAACTTGTCGGCGTGCCCCGAGCGCTGCCAAAGGCTGAAATCCACCACCTGCGGCGTGCGGATCTCCTGGTAACCGCGGCGCGCGAGCTTGGCGCGCATGTACTGCTCGATCGCCTGGTACACCGCCCAGCCCCGCGGATGCCAGAACACCATGCCCGGCGCTTCTTCCTGGGTATGGAACAGGCGCAGCTTCTTGCCGATGCGCCGGTGGTCGCGACGCTCGGCCTCCTCGATGCGGTGCAGGTAGGCCTTCAGCGCCCTGGGATCGGTCCAGGACGTGCCGTAGATCCGCTGCAGCATCTCGTTGCGCGAATCGCCGCGCCAGTAGGCGCCTGCCAGCTTGGTCAGCTTGAAGGCCTTCAGCTTGCCGGTGCTGGGCACGTGCGGCCCCCGGCAGAGATCGATGAAATCGCCCTGACGGTACAGCGAGAGGTCTTCGCCCTGCGGGATGCTCGCGATGATCTCGGCCTTGTACTCCTCGCCCATGCCGCGGAAGAACGCCACGGCCTCGTCGCGCGGCATCACGCTGCGTTCGACCGCGATGTCGGCGGCGGCCAGTTCTTCCATCTTCTTCTCTATGGCGGCCAGGTCCTCGGGGGTGAAGGGACGCTCGAAGGCGAAGTCGTAATAGAAGCCGTCCTCGATCACCGGGCCGATCGTCACCTGCGCCGAGGGGAACAGCGCTTTCACGGCCTGTGCGAGCAGGTGCGCGGTGGAGTGGCGGATGATCTCGAGCGCGTCGTCCGACTTGTCGGTGACGATGGCGAGCATTGCGTCATGCGCGATGGTGTGCGAGGTGTCGACCAGCTTGCCGTCGAGGCGAGCGCCAAGTGCGGCCTTGGCCAGGCCGGCGCCTATGCTGGCGGCAACTTCGCGGACAGTGACGGGCGCGTCGAATCGACGCTGGCTGCCATCGGGCAGGGTGACAGTGACGGACATACTGGAAACCCCCGGCGGTGGTGACCCTGACGAGAGGCCTCTTCTCCACCGATGCGTATTGCGAACTCGACTCTTTGCCAACCCCGCCGAGGCGGAAACTCCCAGGAACTGGAAGTGGTAGGCCCGACTGGGGTCGAACCAGCGACCTCTACCATGTCAAGGTAGCGCTCTAACCAACTGAGCTACGGGCCTGCGAGCAGGCGCGCATTATACTGACTCGGCTTCGGGGTGCAAATGATTCTGCGCAGGCAGCCCCCAACGCCTGGCCCCGCGCTGCACGGTAATTGTACGAATCCACCGCCGGCGCGAATCCCGCTATCATCCCCCCGTGACCCGAGCGAGGCCGGCGCCTCGCGAGTTTCCGCGCCACCGGAGCCCGGCCAGCAACGCATGTCCAGATTCTTCATCGGCGACAACCTGAAATTCCGCTACGAACCGTTCCCGATCGGCCAGATGGTGCCCATGGTCGATGCGAGCGCCTATGCCGAGATGCTGGCGAACTGGCCGAAAAAGGAACTCTTCGAGTACGTACCACGACTCGGCAACAAGTACTCCCTGTCGGAGAAATGTCATCCGGAGCAGTTCGCCGCAGTGATCCGTGACACGCCGATCTGGTCGCGCTTCGACGCCTGGATCCGCAGCGAGGCATTCGTCGCCGAGGTGATGCAGACCCTTGCCGCCCATCACATCGACCTCGGCTACCGCGAGGGCGTGACGAAGGCCCGGCAGACGATGAAGAACGTCCTGGCGATGCTGCGCGGTCGGCGCTCGCACCGCGGGGC
>JAGPES010000268.1 GCA_018057015.1 Pseudomonadales bacterium
ATCCTCAACCTTCCGGAGTGCCTCGTCATGATCGATTTTCAGCTGGGCTTTGCGCCCCTAATGATCCTGCTCTTCTTCCTGGTGTTTGCAGCGATCAAGATCCTGCGCGAGTACGAGCGCGGGGTGATCTTCCTGCTCGGCCGCTTCTGGAAGGTCAAGGGGCCGGGGCTGGTGATCGTGATCCCCGGCATCCAGCAGATGGTCAAGGTCGACCTGCGCGTGGTGACCATGGACGTACCGCCGCAGGACGTGATCTCGCGCGACAACGTCTCGGTGAAAGTGAATGCCATCGTGTTCTTCCGCGTGGTCGACCCGGAGAAGGCCATCATCCAGGTGGAGAACTTCCTGGTCGCCACCAGCCAGCTGGCGCAGACCACCCTGCGCGCGGTGCTCGGCAAGCACGAGCTCGACGAGATGCTGGCCGAGCGCGAGCGGCTCAACCTCGATGTGCAGCAGATACTCGACGCCCAGACCGACTCCTGGGGCATCAAGGTGACCAACGTCGAGATCAAGCACATCGACCTCAACGAGAGCATGGTGCGCGCCATCGCCCGCCAGGCCGAGGCCGAACGCGAACGCCGCGCCAAGGTGATTCATGCCGAAGGCGAAAAGCAGGCAGCGCAGGCGCTGATGGAGGCGGCGGCCATGCTGTCGCGCGAACCCGCCGCGATGCAGCTGCGTTACCTGCAAACCCTGACCCAGGTGGCCGGCGACAAGAGCTCGACGCTGGTGTTCCCGGTACCCGTGGATCTCATCGGCAACCTGCTCGGGCGAGCGAAGGATACAGCGCCCGGGGACGCAGGCTAGGACCCCCGGCGCAGCAAGCGGCCGGGCAGGGAGCGATCGGCGATGATCCGGTGCGCGGCATTGTGCCCCGGCGCGCCGGTGACGCCGCCGCCGGGATGCGTGCCCGCGCCGCACATGTAGAGCCCCTTCAGCGGCCCGCGATAGGCGCCGTGGCCCAGCACCGGCCGCGCCGACCACAACTGGTCGAGCGACATGTTGCCGTGCATGATGTCGCCGCCGACGAGCCCGAACTTGCGCTCGAGATCGAGCGGCGAGTGGATCTGCCGTCCCACCACCGCGGCCCTGAAACCGGGCGCATACGCCTCGACCGTGTCGATGATGCGATCGGCCGCCGCCTCGCGCTCCTCGTCCCAGCTGCGCCCGCCCGGCAGCACCGGGGCGAACTGCTGGCAGAACAGGCTGGCCACGTGGCGCCCGGGGGGTGCGAGCGAATCGTCGACGATCGACGGGATCAGCATCTCGACGATCGGCGCCTTCGACATGCCGAACTGCTTCGCATCGAGAAAGGCCTGGTCCATGTAATCGAGCGTCGGCGCGATGATGATGCCCGACTGCAGGTGCTCGCCCGCGCCCGGCAGGCAGCTGAAGCTGGGCAGCGCGGTCAATGCGACGTTCATGCGGAACGTGCCCGAGCCCGCCTTGAACGAGCGGATGCGGCGCAGGAAATCCGCCGGCAGCTCGGCCGGCGCGATCAGGCGCTCGTACAGCAGCTTCGGTCCCACGTTGCCGATGACGATGTCGGCCATCACCTCCTCGCCGCTTTCCAGCCGCACGCCGACGGCACAATCGCCGTCGACGATCACCCGCGCGACCGGCGCCTCGAGGCTGATCTGCACGCCCATGCCCTGCACGATCCTCGCCATCGCCTGCGTGATCGCGCCCATGCCGCCGACCGCGTGGCCCCAGGCACCTTTCCTGCCGTTCACCTCGCCGAAGACGTGGTGCAGCAGGACATAGGCCGATCCGGGCGTGTCGGGGCTCGCGTAGTTGCCGACCACGGCGTCGAAGCCGAAGGCGGCCTTGACCGCCTCGCTCTCGAACCAGCCGTCGAGGAAGGTGCGCGCCGACTTGACGAACAGGTCGAGCATGTCACGCTGCCTCTCGAGCGGCAGGCCCGCCATGCGCCGGCCCTGGCGCGCGGCATCGACGATCGTCCTCAGCCCGTCGCCGACGTTCGGCGGCGCCTTCAGCGCGAGCTCGCGCAGCACGTCGGCGACCGTTTCCAGCGCCGCGTAATACGCGGGCAGGATCCCGGCGTCATGCGCGGAGAAGCGGCGGAATTCCGCCTGTGTGCGCTCCAGCCCGCCGCCGAGCTTGAGGTAGCCGCCATCGGGCTGCGGCAGGAAGTTCGCGACCGGCCGCTCGATCACGCGGTAGCCGTGATCCACGAGCTTCATGTCGGCGATGACCCGGGGGCTGAGCAGGCTGACGGTGTAGCTCGCCACCGAGTTGCGGTAGCCGGGGTGGAACTCCTCGGTCACCGCCGCGCCGCCGATCACGTCGCGGCGCTCCAGGATTCGCACCGAGAGTCCGGCCCGCGCCAGGTAGAAGGCGCAGACGAGGCCGTTGTGCCCGCCGCCGATGATCACCGCATCATGTTCAGCGCGCACCGGGTCCTCCCGAGTCAGATGCCGGACAGAGCCTCTGCCGCGTATGCCGGCCGCTTGCGCGGCTGTTGCAACATGTCTCGTCGCTCGCCAACAGCACATCCCGAACGCAGTGCCGCATGACCACGCCGATAATCGTCGAACAGAACGGAGCCTGCCACACCGTCGAGGCCAGGCCGCGCGAGAGCGTGATGCGCATTCGTCGCGACCGCGTGTCTGCAATCGGCCAGGACACGCGTTGCTTCCAAACATGATCAGTTGTTGTATAGTCGCGATTCACAATAATTGCGCGATCTCGCGTGGTACTGGAGGCTCCGTGCAGCGAATCGCCCTGCTCCTATTGTTGTCGTTCACGCTCACGCAAGGCACGGCGCACGCTGCCACTTATTCCTTCACTGGCACGAACTATGTCGATCCCGTCGGCGTGTACACGACCAGCATGCGGGTGAGCGGCTGGTTCAGTACCGCCGAGCCACTGCCACCGAACATGCCCAAGACGGAAATCGGCCCCAAGGGAAGCAACGTGGTGACCGCGCTCCGCTTCACCGACGGCGTGCACACCTGGACCCACGAGAACTCGGTGGCAGCCATCGATTCCTCCTCGTTGTTTTCGGTTTCCACCGACACCGAGGGCAATATCGCCGGCTTCCATCTTGCCCTGATGAGCCCCCTGCCGCCGCACAGCGTCGGTGCGGAAATCAACGTGTTCAACATCCGCGATGACACGAACGTCTACACGCGCGTATACAACCTCGGTACCTGCAGCGCGTTGACGCCCGACAATGTATGCCGAAGCATAAGCCAGCCGGATCCGCCGCCCGGTGGCTACGTCGATTACACCTTGCTGCCCAGCAGCGAGCGGCCGTCCACCGGCACCTTCGTAACCATTCAGGAGGAGCGACCTGCAGCGCGCCCGATCCCTTCGCTGTCCGTACCAGCCATGCTGCTCCTGGGCATTGTCCTGGCATGGCTCGCGTGGCGGAATCACCGGTCGCGCGCGACTGCCTGAGACGCCCGACTCGACGCCATCAAAAACCGGAGGAACAGGACCTTGAAGAAACACGGTATGTCTATTGCTCGCCGAAGTGCACAGGCGACGGGCCTGCTGGCAGCTCTCTCGCCCGGGATAACCCTTGCCGCAACAGTGGCAGGCAGCCTTTCCTACACTGCCGGGCAGATGGCCGCGACCCCTGTACCCGGTCTCGGCGCTGTCGGCAGCGCCCTGCTCGCAGCGGGACTCGTGCTCGCGGCCTGGTACATGCGCAGAAAAGGGGCCCATCTCGCAATGCTACTGCTGCTGGCGAGCGGCGCCCTGGTGCTTGCATCCGGCAACGCCTTGTTCTCGACCGCCATGGCCGCTGTCAACATAAGCCTGGGCAACCCGCAGGGGGGCACGGTGCAGGTGCCTGCGGGGCCACAGGTGTTCGAGAACACCAGCGGGGCAACGATACGCGTCAGCGATGTGCAGGCGCCGACCTGCAATGACGGCCCGCTGGATATCCCCGCGATCCAGCCTCCCGACCTTTGCAGCGCCGGGATGAGCCTGGCGGAGCGCCAGACGTGCGCAACGAACTTCCCGGGCTGCGCGCCGCAACAATGCGTATCCGATTGCAGCGGCAAGGAATGCGGTGACGATGGCTGCGGCGGTAGTTGTGGTTCCTGCGGGCAAGGCACCAGCTGCGATGCCGGTATTTGCCTTGCCTTGCCACCGCCGGGGTGAACACGTCATGGGCGCGACACATCAGCCGATTCGATAAAACGCCCGTTACGTCGAGCGACGCGATCCGATTCGCGGGGCGAGTTCGACGAGATAGGCCCGATGCAGGGCAAGCCATAGCACCACGGGCGTCACCATGGGCAACAGCAGGGATCCGAACTGATACGCCATGGCAGTGGCGTTGCGGGCCGGCGCGCCCCACTGCTGCTGCGCGAGGAAGACGGATCCCACGTCGAAGGCAAGAATCTTTAGCAGCGTCGCGAGCATCGACGCCACTTCGACCAGCATCAGGATGACCAGGCCTGCAGGCAACCGCCACCGTTGTCGCGGCGACGGCGTCGCCAGCGCCAGCGCCGCGAACACCGGCAGGGAATAGCTGAAGCTGAGCGGATTGCTGAGGAAACCGAGGTTTTCGCCTGGCGGCGGGTCGGCCACGAGCTGGCCAGCCACCTCGCCGAAATGCGTGACCAGCAGGACTTCGCTGCCCTGCAGCCGCAGATCGGCCACTGCCTCGGGCAGCCAGGACCGGAGAATCAGCTCCGACAGCCAGATCACCGGCGCCAGGTGCCACGCCGCCGTGACGTACCACAGCGCGAACGTGGGCGGCAGCCAGGCGAGCACGCGCGCGACGAAACGGCCCAGACGCGCCTCAGCGGCCATGGCGTATCGCTGCGAGCGCTCGCACCGGGAGATCCTCAGGCATCGGCGGCCTGCGCGCGCGCGTCCACGGGCATGAAGCGGGCCCACACCAGGAACACCGCGAGCGCGTCCAGGATGATCAGCGCCTGCCACACGTAGAGGTGGGCCCATTCGAAGATCTCGCGATCCCAGAGCCCGAGATAGAACAGGCTGATGATCCGCACCAGGTTGAGCCCCTGGATGGCAACGAAGCCCGCCAGCAGCCCGGTCATCTTGTAGCGCAGCGGCGCGCGAACGGCCGTGATGGCCGCCAGCAGCACGATCATGGCCTCGACCCCGTTGCAACCGGGCTCGATCGACACGCTGAACGGCTTCTCGGTGCTGCTGATGATCTTGCCGTAGACGGCGACCTGGTCGTCGAACAGGCGCATCAGCCAGCCGCTGGCATCCGCCAGCAGGCTGGTCCACGGCAACACCACGTGCCGCTG
>JAGPES010000269.1 GCA_018057015.1 Pseudomonadales bacterium
CGTAGCGAACGATCACCACGTCGCCTTCCTTCACCTCGCCGTGCAGGATGTGCTCGACCGCCTCCTCCTGGCTCTCGCAGACGTGCGCCGGTCCCTCGAATACCCAGATCGATTCGTCGACGCCCGCGGTCTTCACCACGCAGCCGTCGCGCGCGATGTTGCCGTACAGCACCGCGAGCCCGCCTTCCTTCGCGTAGGCGTGTTCCGCGTTGCGGATGCAGCCTTCGGCGCGGTCGAGATCCAGCGTATCCCAGCGCGTCGCCTGGCTGAACGCGGTCTGCGTCGGGATGCCGGCGGGGCCGGCGCGGAAGAATTCGTGCACCGTGGCATCCTGCGTGCGCACCACGTCCCAGCGCTCCAGCGCAGCGCGCAGCGTCGGGCTGTGCACGGTGGGCACGTCGGCGTGCAGCAGCCCGGCGCGGTCGAGCTCGCCGAGGATCGACATGATGCCGCCGGCGCGGTGCACATCCTCCATGTGGTACTTCGGGGTGCTCGGCGCGACCTTGCACAGCTGCGGCACGCGGCGCGACAGGCGGTCGATGTCGGCCATGGTGAAGTCGAGCTCGGCCTCGCGCGCGGCGGCCAGCAGGTGCAGGATGGTGTTGGTCGAGCCGCCCATCGCGATGTCCAGCGTCATGGCGTTCTCGAAGGCCCGGAAGCTCGCGATCGTGCGCGGCAGCGCGGACTCGTCGTCGCGCTCGTAGTAACGCTTCGCCAGCTCCACGACCAGGCGGCCCGCTTCCAGGAACAGCCGTTCGCGGTCGGCGTGCGTGGCCAGCAAGCTGCCGTTGCCGGGCAGCGAGAGCCCCAGCGCCTCGGTCAGGCAGTTCATCGAGTTCGCGGTGAACATGCCGGAACAGGAGCCGCAGGTGGGGCAGGCCGAGCGCTCGTATTCGGCCACCGTATCGTCGGCCGCGGCGTCGTCGACCGCGATCACCATCGCGTCGACGAGGTCGAGCTTGTGCTCCGAGAGCTTCGTCTTGCCCGCTTCCATCGGGCCGCCCGAGACGAACACCACCGGGATGTTCAGCCGCAGCGCCGCCATCAGCATGCCGGGCGTGATCTTGTCGCAGTTGGAGATGCACACCATCGCGTCGGCGCAGTGGGCGTTCACCATGTACTCGACCGAGTCGGCGATGATGTCGCGCGAGGGCAGGCTGTAGAGCATGCCGTCGTGGCCCATCGCGATGCCGTCGTCGACCGCGATGGTGTTGAATTCCTTGGCCACACCGCCGGCCTTCTCGATCTCGCGCGCCACCAGCTGGCCCATGTCCTTCAGGTGCACGTGCCCCGGCACGAACTGCGTGAAGGAGTTCGCCACCGCGATGATCGGCTTGGAGAAATCCCCGTCCTTCATGCCGGTGGCGCGCCACAGCGCGCGCGCGCCGGCCATGTTGCGGCCTTCGGTGGTGGTCTTCGAGCGGTATCTGGGCATGGCGACTTCCTTACAGGTCCTTGATGAACACCAGCGAGTTGCGCTGGTAGTTGTAGAGCTCGCGGCGCTGCTCGGGGAGCTCGGCGAGCTCCGCCGGGCGAAAGCCCCGTTCGACGAACCAGTGCGCGGTGCGCGTGGTCAGCACGAAGAGGCGGTCGATGCCCTCGGCGCGGGCACGGGCCTCGATGTGCTGGAGCAGGCGGTTGGCGCGCCCGCTGCGGCGATAGACCGGATCCGTGGCCACGCACGCCAGCTCGCCGGTGCGGTTGGGCAGGTCGGGGTAGATCGCCGCGCAGCCGATGATCGCCCCGTCGCGCTCCACCACGCTGAAGCAGCCGATCTCGAGCTCCAGGCGCTCGCGCGAACGGCGCACCAGCGTGCCGTCGTTCTCCAGCGGCGCGATCAGCTCCATGATGCCACCGACATCCTCGATGCCGGCGATGCGGATGCTCTCGTAGGCATCGCGGCTGATCATCGCCCCGATGCCGTCGCGCGTGAACAGCTCGTGCAGCAGCGCGCCATCGGTGTGGAAGTCGAGGATGTGGCAGCGCTCCACGCCCTGCTGGCAGGCCTGGATCGCCGCCGCCAGCGCCGGCGCGGCGCCCGCGACCTGCACCGTCTGCGCCAGCGTGAGCGGCAGGTCGCGCAGCGGCTGCCCGCCGGCGTCCGCCATTGGCGCGCCCTCGAGCAGGATCAGCTTGTCGGCGCGCAGCGCCGTGGCAACCGACACGGCCACGTCTTCCTTCGTGAGGTTGAATATCTCGCCCGTGGGCGAATAGCCCAGCGGCGGCAGCAGCACGATGTTGCCCAGCGCCAGCTGCGCGCGGATGCCCTCGTGGTCCACGCGGCGCACCTTGCCGGTGTGCTGGTAATCCACGCCCCCGAGCACGCCGAGCGGTTGCGCGGTCGCGAAGTTGCCGCCGCAGACGCGGATGCGGGCGTTGTGCATCGGCGAGTTCGCGATGCCCATCGACAGCAGCGCCTCGATGCGCGCCCGCAGCACGCCGGCGGTCTGCACCGCCAGCTCCAGCGCGCGCTCGTCGGTCACGCGCGTGCCGTGCACCACGCTGCTCGCCGCGTTCGCCGACTGCAGCCCGGCCTCGACCTGGCTGCGCGAGCCGTGCACCAGCACCAGGTTCACGCCCAGCGTCGAGAGCAGCGCGATGTCGTGCACGATCGAGGAGAACATCCCGTCGGCGACCACGTCGCCGCCGCACACCAGCACGAAGGTCTTGCCCTTGTGCGCGTTGATGTACGGCGAGGAGTTGCGGAAGGAGTCGACGAACTGGGGGAACGATCCGCTCATCATCAGGATTGCCCGTCCACGCAGAACCGCTGGATCATCTTCTGCAGCACCGTCACCATCGGCTCGACCTGGAACTGCTCCATGTACTCGTTGGGCTGGTGCGCCTGGCGTATCGAGCCCGGGCCCATCACCACGGTCTGCATGCCGAGGCGCTGCAGCAGGGGGCTCTCGGTGGCGAACGCGACGTTGCCGGCGCTGTAGCCGGTGAATTCCTCCGCCGCGCGCACGATCGGCGCCGCGGCATCCTCGGCAAAGGGATGCAGGCCGGGGAACAGCGACCGCATCGAGATGCCGAGTCCCGTCTGCTGCGCGATGCGCTCGAGTCGCGCGCGGATCACGGCGCGCAGGTCCTCCAGATCCATGCCGGGCAGCGGGCGCAGGTCGAAGTGCAGTTCGCACTCGCCGCAGATGCGGTTCGGGTTGTCGCCGCCGTGGATGCAGCCGAGGTTCAGCGTCGGCACCTCGACCTCGAACAGCGGGTTGCGGTGGCGCGCGGCCAGCTCGTCGCGAAACGCCAGCAGGTCGCTCATCACGCGCTGCATGCCTTCCAGCGCGTTGCGTCCCAGCGCCGGGTTCGAGGAGTGCCCCGAGTGCCCGGTCACCGTGATCGCCTCCATCATCATGCCCTTGTGCATGCGCACCGGGCGCAGGTCGGTGGGTTCGCCGACGATCGCGTGGCGTGCGCGCGGCTTGCCCGCGGCGACCAGCTGGTTGGCGCCGTCCATCGAGCTCTCCTCGTCGGCGGTCGCCACCAGGATCAGCGGCTCGCGCAGGCGCGCCTCGCGAAAGACCTGCGCGGCCTCGATCGCGACCGGGAAGAAACCCTTCATGTCGGTGGCGCCCAGGCCGTAGAGGCGCTCCTCGCGCACCGTGAGCCCGAAGGGGTTCATCTGCCACAGCTTCTCGTCGAAGGGCACGGTGTCGGTGTGCCCCGAGAGCACCAGCCCGCCGGGACCCTCGCCGAGCACCGCGATCAGGTTGACCTTCTCGGCGCGCGAGGGCATCGGCTGGATCTCGCAGCGAAAGCCGAGCGCCTGCAGCCACTCGGCCAGCAACTCGCACACACCGCGGTTGCCCTCGTCCCACTCGGGCTCGGTGCAGCTCACCGAGGGCGATGCCAGCAGGCGATCGAACATCGTGAGAAAGTCGGGTACGCGGCGTGCCATGTTCCGTCCGGTATGCAATTTCGACCGTAGAGTTGACCGGTTCAGGTCGAGTATACGGGACGCCGGCGTGCCGTCGCATCCACAGCGCGGCTGAGCTATGCAAGCAGATCCGGCTTGTTGGCGCGAATCCACGTCTCCGTATGAAGGAGCAACGCTTCCGCATGAAGCACCGCCTGATTCGCCATCGACAGGCTGACTACGTCGCCGGAATAGTCGATGACGTTGCGCTGCTTGCGCAGTCGATCCAGCAGCATCATTGTCGACGCATCCAGTCCGATCGTGCTCGTCAGGGTCTGGATCATCGTCTGATGATGCCCCGGTTTGCTCGTCAGCGTGCGGAAACCATTGGCCTGCAATGCCGCATTCGCACACTGCATGATCGCCTTGTAGGCCATGTCGAAGCGCCCCTCATTGCTGATATCGGGCAGCTTCGCATCTGCCAGACTGGACCTGGCGGCGTCGAGCAATCGGGCGATAGCGGGCGCGTCGGGTTCGACGGCTTCCAGGGTGCGGCCCACCAGATTCCCGAGCGTCATGCCCTTTTCCTGATATTGCCGAGATCGCCATCATTGCCAATCACGAACAGCCGTGGCTTGTCGAGCACATCGCGCACGAACGCGCCTTGTTTGCGTACGAGTTCCTGCCATTCGCTTGGCGTAAAGAGCTTTGGGTTGATTTCACGACCGAGTGTTGCCTGAAGCGGATGCAGTTGCACGACCAGTTCATCGTACCCGAGGCTACCTATCACCATCAGATCGATATCGCTGCCTGACGTCGCCTTGCCGCTTGCCACCGAACCGAAGACAAATGCCGCCACGATCCGATCCGCGAGCGGTAACAGCCCTTGCGCCAGAACCTCGGCCAGTGCGCTGGTCTTGCGCATGATGCTCGCCAGTTCCTCGAAGATCGGACAATCGCGACTTGCGGCATACCGCATCTGGTTCCCCACCCGTTCCCTGGTCAGCAGTCCCGCATCCGCCAGCTTGGTGAGTTCGCGATTCAGCGTTCCCGGCACGGTGCCGGTCAGTCGGGCAATTTCGCGCAGGTGAAAGCTGCGATCGGGATGCAGCAGCAGCAGGCCCAGCACCCGTCGGCGGTAGTCGGTCATGAGCAGCGAAGCGAGGGTCACGGTCATTTCCAGAATGTAGCTCAACAGGCAACATTTGTAGCCCAGAAAGCAACAGCACGCAATCCCCGGGCAAGCCGCCGCATTGCCGGCTCGTCCGCCTCTCACCGCCACCCGTTCAGCGTCATCAGCCCGCCCACCGCCATATCCAGGTCCATCCGGCTGCCATCCCACAGCGAGCGCGACGTTTCCGCGGAAACGTCCAC
>JAGPES010000270.1 GCA_018057015.1 Pseudomonadales bacterium
GCTTCGGCCTGGCGCAGAACTTCACCGACGTGCTGCTGCTGCGATCGCGCAGCCGCCTGGCCGAGGGGGAGTACGCGCGCACCAGGGAGCTGATCGGCGCAAAGGCCCTGACGCTGGCGGCGGATACCGAAGCCGCCCACATCCGCGTCGTCGGCAGCTGGCAGCTGATCGCGATGCGCGAAGCGGTGGCGAAGGCGGCGACCGCCTCGGCCGAACTGGCGCAACGCTTCCACGCGGCGGGCAATATCGGCCGCCTCGAACTGGCGCTGCAGCAGGCCGCCGCCTCGGAGGCGCACCTCGACGTGCTGCAGGCGCGCGCGGAGCTCGGCGCGGCACGCAGCGCGCTGAACGGGCTGATGGGCCTGGCGCCGAGCGAGGACTGCTGGCGCGTCGTGGACCGGCTGCCCGTCCCGCTCGCCGCGGAAAACACGGTGCCCGAGCTGCTGCAGCGCGCCGATGCCAACCGCCTCGACCTGGCGGCGGCGCGCCGCGAAGTCACGCTGCTCGCCGATGCGCTCGGCGTGACGCGAAGCTTCCGCCTGCTGGGTGATGTCGAGCTCGGCGTGGAAACCGAGCGCGAGACCGACCGTTCCCGTATCACCGGACCGACGCTGGGGCTGGAACTGCCGCTGTTCGACCACGGTCACGGGCGCGTGGCGCGCGCACAGGCGAGCCTGCAACGGGCAGAAGCGCAGCTGCGCGCACTGGAGATCGACAGCGGCAACGCCGTGCAGCGCTCCGCCGCCGACGTCGCCGCCGCGAAGGCGCGCGCCGATCACTACCGAGAATCACTGATTCCGCTGCGCGAGGAGATCGTCGCGCGCACGCAGCGCGAGGTGAATTTCATGCTGGCCGACCAGTTCCAGCTGCTCTTCGTGAAGCAGCAGGAATACGCTGCCTACCAGGGCTACCTCGAGGCAGTGCGCGATTACTGGCTGGCGCGCGTGGAGCTCAGCCGCGCGGTCGGCGCGGCGCTGCCCCACGCCACCCACGAATCAAGTCACGGAGACCGGCCATGATCAGCCGCCGCCACATCCTGTCACGCATCGGCCTGGGCTCGCTCGCGGCGCTGGTCGCATCCGTGGCGCAGCGCGCCCGCGCCCGGGACGCGCACGAGGGACACGCCATGCCCGCAATGCCGGCGCCCGCGCCAGCCGAAGTCACCCCGGCCGGCAGCGCGCGGCAGCCCGCGTCATCGCCCGCTGCCGGTTACACGCCCGTGCGCACGCTGAACGGCTGGACGCTGCCGCATACCATCAAAGACGGTGTGAAGGAGTTCCACCTCGTCGCCGAGGAAGTGCAGCACGAATTCGCGCCCGGCAGCGTCGCGAAGTGCTGGGGCTACAACGGCAGCACGCCGGGCCCGACGATCGAGGCGGTGGAAGGCGACCGCGTGCGCATCTTCGTGACCAACCGCCTGAAGGAGCACACCACGATCCACTGGCACGGCCTGTACCTGCCGAGCGGCATGGACGGCGTGGGCGGCCTGAACCAGCCGCACATCCAGCCCGGCGAGACCTTCGTCTACGAGTTCACGCTGCGCCAGCACGGCACGCACATGTACCACCCGCATGCCGACGAGATGGTGCAGCTCGCCGTCGGCATGATGGGCCTGTTCATCATCCACCCGAAGGCTGGCGAACCGCGCCCGATCGACCGTGATTACTGCTTCCTGCTGCACAACTGGGCGCTGCACCCGGGCACCTACCGCCCCGACCCGTCGATCATGACCGAGTTCGATCTCTGGACCTTCAACTCGAAGGTGTTTCCCGCGATCGAGCCGCTGGTCGCGCGCACGGGCGAGCGCGTGCGCATCCGCGTCGGCAACCTGTCGATGCACGAGCACCCGGTCCACCTGCACGGCGTGCAGTTCCACGTCACCGGCGGGGACGGCGGGCGCCTGCCCGAGAATCGCTGGCGCACCGAGGTGACCGAGCTCGTCGGCGTCGGCCAGATGCGCGATATCGAGTTCGTCGCGATCCCCGGCGACTGGGCCCTGCACTGCCACAAGTCGCACCACACGATGAACGCCATGGGCCACGGCATCGCTAACCCGCTCGGCGTGGACCAGCGCGGCGTGGAGCAGGACATCCGCGCGCTGCTGCCGGGCTACATGGCGATGGGCGAGAACGGCATGGGCGAGCACCAGGACCACACCGATTCGGGCCACATGCAGGGCCCCGACAACACGCTGCCGATGATGATGGGCAAGGGCCCGTTCGGAAACCTGGAGATGGGCGGCATGTTCACCGTGCTGAAGGTGCGCGACGAGCTCGCACCGGGCGACTTCCGCGATCCGGGACCCTACCGCAATCCCCCGGGAACCGTGGCGCGCCGCATCAGCGCCGATCCGGATTTCGGCCGACCGGTGCGCCGCCCGGGAATGGGCTGAGGAGACGCATGCCCGACCCGCGACCGCACGCTAAGCGCGCAGGCGCGCGTTGAGGCTGTCGACGATTTCCGCCCAGTCGGCGTCGTCGGAGATCTGCTCGCGAAGGAACTGCGCCTGCGAGGCGCTCCAGCAACACGCTTCCGCCAACGGGACATGCGGCGCCAGCGGCCGGTGGGTGGCGATGAAGTGCTCGATGCTCACGGCATCGTCGGGGAGGCCCAGCTGGCGGAACAGGTCGCCCAGGGCATGAACAGGACTTTCCATGGTCGTTTCCTCTTCGGAGCTCAGCTGCGCGGGTATATCCGCTCCGCGTACTCGCGAACCATTCGCGTGGCGCAGAATCGCGGTCCGTTCGTCTGCAGGCTGCGACGCAACATCGCCACCCACCGCTGCGGCACACCCTCGCCGTCGCGCTCGTGGAACAGCGGGAGCACCTCGTGCTCGATCAGGTCGAACAGCGTGCGAGCGTCGCGGTAGTCCTGCGCCTGGTGATCGCCGTCGACGTCGCCATTGATCGCCCAACCGTTGCTGCCGTCCCAGGCGTCCGCCCACCAGCCGTCGAGCACCGACAGTTGCAGGCCGCCGTTGAGGCTCGATTTCATGCCGCTGGTCCCGCTGGCCTCCAGCGGCGGCCGTGGCAGGTTGACCCACACGTCGCAGCCGGCAACGAGCTGCCCGGCGGTGGCCATGTCGTAGTCCTCCAGGAACGCAGCCCGTCCGGCAACGCTCGGCGAGCGCTTCAGCGTGAACAGCTGCCGCACGATCTCCTTGGCGTCGGCGTCGGCAGGATGGGCCTTGCCGGCGAAGATGAACTGGATCGGGCGCTCGCCGCCAAGGAGGGCGATGGCCCGCTCCGGCAGCAGTGCGAGGAGGTGCAGGCGCTTGTAGGTGGCGAGGCGGCGGGCGAAGCCGATGGTGAGACGCCCGGGATCGAATCCGGTGCGCGCGGCCTCGGCATAGTCCATCGGGTCGCCACGACTCAGGCGATGGGCCGTGCTTCGCTGCGTGATCATGTCGACGAGCTGCCCGCGTGCCGCGCAGCGCGCCGTCCACAGTTCGCTCGCGGGGATGTCGCTCACGGGCCGCCAGGTCGCAGCCTGGTCGGCGCGGCTCAGCCAACCTGCGCCCAGGTAGCGATCGAGCAGTGCGCGCATCGGGCCGCGCAGCCAGGTGGGCACGTGCACACCGTTCGTGACATGCGTGATCGGAACCGCGTCGGGCGCACGCCCCGGAAACAGCGGCTGCCACATGGCACGGGCCACCTCGGCGTGACGCCGGCTGACCGCGTTGACCCGACGGCTCGACCGCAGGGCGAGCGCAGACATGCCCGACGGCTGGTCGGTGTTTGCCGGGTCGATGCGCCCGGCGGCGAGGAACTGCTCGCGGTCGCCGGCCAGGTCGGCGATGCGCCCGAGCGCCGCCAGCACCTCGTCGCGCGGGTAGGTCTCGTTGCCGGCCGGCACCGGGGTGTGGGTCGTGAACACCACCTGCTCGCGCACCCGCTGCCAGGCGGCGTCCAGACCGGTTCCTGCCGCTTCCCGCGCCTGGGCCAGCAGCTCGAACACGCCGAGCGCGGCATGCCCCTCGTTGACGTGATAGACGGCCGGATCGATGCCGAGCGCACGCAACGCCCGTACCCCGCCGACGCCGAGCACGGCGTACTGCGCCAGCCGGATCGTGCGATTGCTTTCATAAAGTCGTGAAGTGACCCAGCGCCCGACCGCGCTGTTTGCGGGCACATCGGTGTCGAGCAGGTAGAGCGGAACTCGCCCCACGTCAACGCGCCACACCTGCGCGATGATGTTTTCATCGAGGATCGGCACCTCCACGGTGACCGGCACACCATCGGCGCCGGTCACCCTCACGCACGGAAGGCGTTCGGGGTCGGCATCGAGCCAGTATTCGTGCTGCAGACCCGATACGTCGATGCGCTGGTGGAAATAGCCCGTGCGATACAGCAGACCGACCCCGACCATCGGCAGTGCCAGATCGGAGGCTTCCTTCAGGATATCGCCGGCCAGTATACCGAGCCCGCCCGAGTAAATGGGCAGCGAACCGTGCAGACCGAACTCGGCACAGCAGAACGCGATCGGATGCTCCGGGCTGGCAGCACCGGCACGCCAGGGCCTGGTCCGGTCTGCCGCAAGTTCGCGCGCCAGACGCTCGACGCGCTCGACGCACGCGGCGTCGCCGGCGGCGCGCGCGAGCACGGTCCGATGCGTCTCGGTGAGCAGGCGCCGCGGATTGCATCCGCTACGGACCCACCGTTCGGGATCGATCGTCGCGAACGTGGCGGCGCCCTCGGCGGCCCAGCACCAGCGATAGTCGTAGGCCACGCGCGCGAGCGGTCGCAGCCGCTCGGGAAGGCCGTCTTCCAGCTCGGCGACGGCGCGATCGATGTCGCGCTCACCGGGAAACATGATCGCTTCTCATCTTGTCGGTTTCCGCATGCCACACCCCCGATGCGCACTATCTTTGTGCTGCCCGGCTCCTGTCAATTGCGGCCCGGCAGGCGCATACTCGAACCGCGTACAGGTGTTCACCTCCCGCGCAATTCCCCCCCATCCGGAAGCAGGCGCCAGCCATGTACCGCCACCAGGGCGGGATCTGGCTTGTCCGCCAGAAGGTGCATAATTCCTCGACGTCCCCGCTGAGTGTCCGGAAGTCGCGCAAGGAGCAATCCCATCGTCAGAAAAGATCACGTATTTTTCGCGCGCGCGCGGAACAACGCCGCCCACCGCGCCCCGGACGCCGAGTTGCTGCGTTCGGAGCTGTTCAGCATCGAACAGCTGAAGCGGCACGCCGTCACGCTGGCGGGGCAGCATCCGGTCGTTCCA
>JAGPES010000271.1 GCA_018057015.1 Pseudomonadales bacterium
GTGCGACGGCCACCCTGGGCAGTGCCCTCTCTGCGCAGCCGCGCGGCGGGCCGGCCCTCCGGGCCGTTGCGTCCCGGCTTTTACTCACGAGGACATCCATGAGCACGAAATCCTTCAACGCGTTCGCGATGGCTCAGGCCCAATTTGACCGGATCGCGGAATTGCTGGAGCTCGACCAGGGCACGCGGGATCTGCTGCGACAGCCGCTGCGCGAGTACCACTTCAGCCTGCCGGTCCGGATGGACGACGGGCGTGTCCGTGTCTTCCGCGGCTATCGCGTCCAGCACAACGATGCTCGCGGCCCCGGCAAGGGTGGCATCCGGTTCCATCCCCAGGAGACGGTGGACACGGTGCGCGCCCTGGCCATGTGGATGACCTGGAAGTGCGCGCTCGTGAATGTCCCGCTCGGCGGCAGCAAGGGCGGCGTGGTCTGTGCCCCGCACGACCTGAGCCAACGTGAGCAGGAAGCCCTCTGCCGCGCGTGGGTCCGCGCGGTCGCTCGGGATGTCGGTCCGGTGCTCGACGTGCCCGCCCCGGACGTAATGACCAACGGCCAGCACATGCTGTGGATGCTCGACGAGTTCGAGCACATCCACGGCGGAAAATACCCGGGCTTCATCACCGGCAAACCCGTCGCGATGGGCGGTTCGCTGGGCCGGACCGAGGCCACCGGCTACGGCGTCGTGTTCATGCTCCGCGAGGCGCTCAAGGAGCTGCAACTGCGGCCGCAGGACACGCAGGCCAGCGTGCAGGGCTTCGGCAACGTGGCGCAGCATGCCATCGAGTTGTATCACCAGATTGGTGGACGGGTCACGGCGGTGTCCTGCTGGGACCATGGGGCCCAGCGTGCGGTGTGCTTTCGGAAGAAGAGCGGCATCGATCTGCCTGAACTGCGTGGCATCGCCGACCGCTTCGGCACGATCGACCCACAGAAGGCCGGCAAGCTGGGCTACGAGCTCCTACCCGGCGACGCCTGGATTGAGCAGGACGTGGACATCCTGATCCCCGCGGCGCTGGAGCACGCGATCACGGACGACAACGCCGGCAAGATCTCCCGACGGGTGCGGCTAATCGCCGAAGGCGCCAACGGCCCTACGACTCCGGAGGGCGATCACATACTGCGCGAACGCGGGATCTTCGTGATCCCTGACTTCCTGGCCAATGCCGGCGGGGTCACGTGCAGCTACTTCGAACAGGTGCAGAGCAACACGAATTTCTACTGGACCAAGGATGAGGTGCTCGGAAAGCTGGACCTGGCCATGACCTCCGCATTCATCGACGTAAGCCAGACAGCGCACCAGCGCAAGCTGCCGATGCGCGACGCCGCGCACATCATCGCGATCGGGAGAGTGGCCCAGGCCTGCCACGATCGCGGCTGGGTGTGAGGGCCGGCGCCACGGCGGACCGATGCATCGTGCAACACACAGAAAGGAGACGACCATGCGCATCCAGATCACGACGCAGAACATGTCGTTGACCAATGCTCTCCGCGAGCTGGTGCACACGCGCCTCCGGCATGCCCTGGGCCGTTTCGCCCACCGCATCCAAGACGCGGCCGTCAGCTTCGAGGATGTGAACGGCCCGCGCGGCGGACGCGACATGCAGTGCCGCATCAAGCTTCTGCTCCGGCCGCGCGGCGAAGTCAACGTGTCCGCCGTGGCGGTATTCCCCGGCGCGGCCCTCAGCGAGGCGGCACAGCGCGCGTGCCGCTGCGTGCGCTCGCGCACGCGTCGTCGCTGGATGCTGCGTCGGAGAACGCGCGACGCGTTAGACGTCGGCTCGGCCGCCTAAGCCGGAGAGATTCGTCAGCTTTCCAGGGAGCGTGAGCAATGCCGTTCATCATCTGCGGCAGCGTTCTGGGATGCCTGTGGGCCCACGCGGCAGAGTTACGCCGGCCCGGACGTCCGTTGTACGTCGGAGTAAAGCGGACACCAGCCACGCGGCTGGCGCAGCGCAGGCCGACGCGGTGTCATACGTTGTTGCGGATGCTCAGATTGAGGTGAACCATGATTGCACCTAGCGCGAACCGTTCCGGTACGGTCAGACCGATCGAGCCGCATGGCGTCGTAATGACCGATTTCACAACCGGGCGCGTGAGCATCTTCCCCCACGCGCTGGCTGGCTCGGCGGCCGGCACAGCGTGGTCACTGCTACAGGCGATTTGCACCTTGAATCCCAACATCGCGCTCGCGCCACTGAGCACCGAGCGCAGACAGCAGGCGAAGCGGCGTGCAGTCGGCCGCCCACACTGGCGCCGACCAGCGCTGCGACCGAACCGGCCTGCAGATCGGAGTATCGACATGGCCAGACGAACCATCTACATCACGCAGCAGGATGCGAGCCGCCTTCGGGAATGGCTCCGCATCTCGGGGCATCGGCATGACAAGGACCGGCAGAATCTGGACGTGCTGCAACGCGAGCTGGAACGCGCGCACCTGATCGAGCCGGATGAAGTCCCTCCAGACGTGGTTACCATGCACTCGCGCGTGCGCCTCGCGGACCCGCGGACGAATCAGAAAATGTGTTGCACGCTGGTGTTCCCGGAAGACGCCGTCGCTAAGCACGAGCGGATCTCGGTCCTGGCCCCTCTCGGTGCCGCAATCCTGGGTTGCCGCACAGGGGACGTCATCCGCTTTGAGGTTCCCGGCGGCCGGCGAACAGTGCGCATCTTGGACGTGCTCTATCAGCCCGAAGCGGCGGGGCACTTCCACCTGTAGGCGCCAACGGATGCGGAGCGCGCGGTCGCTCGCACCACGGAGCTACGCAATGAAGGTCATCGTTGCCACCCACGAGCCGCACCTCCGGGGCTCCGTCGCGCCGGAGTTCGAAGTCGCGCCATACTACCTGGCGGTTGACACGCTGGCTGGCCGCACGACGCTGTTTCTGCATCCCGTGCAGTTCCAGGTCGCATATACGCCTGCGGGATTGGTCCAGCGTCTGCGGACATTCGCCCCGGATGCGGTCGTGGCAGGGAGCTTCAGCGCCGAGGTCCATCAAGCTGCATCCTCCCTGCGAATCGAACTGCTGGTGGCGCACGGTCGCGCCGCCGATGCCGTAGATCAGTGCGCCGGCGCCAGTCTGCCTGGCAGCCGCACGTAGCAGCATGACCTCACAGCTAAGTCAGCAGTTGTAGAACGGAGGCGGCAATGTGGTTGCCAGTGTTCATCTTCTGCGCGCGCGTCGCGGACGTATCCCTGGGCACGCTGCGCCTGATCTGCGTGACACGCGGACATCGCGCATTCGCGGTGGGACTTGGCTTTGTAGAAGTCACCATCTGGGTCTGTGCCGTGGCCAGCGTGCTCAGCCATCTCAATCAGTGGGTGAACGTGCTCGCCTATGCCGGCGGCTACGCTACCGGATTGGGGCTGGGCATGTGGTTGGAGAGTAAGCTTGCGCTTGGTGTGCAGCTCGTCACGCTGGTCAGTCGTGGGCGCGCGGTGGCGCTCGCAGGGCAGCTTCGCCGTGCGGGTGTCATGGTGACGACTCTCACAGGGGCCGGCCGTGACGGCCCCGTGGATGTGTGTTTCACAATCGTGCCGCGCAGGGCCGCATCGGCCGTCGCCGATTTGGCGACCGAGGTCGATCCTGAGGTTGTCGTCACCATCGAGGACGTCCGCAGCACGTCGGCGAAGCGCCATACTCGCTGGACTCAGGCCTCCGACTTACTCGGGTGGCTATCGTCTGGCCGCGCTTCGGCTTGCAGAACAGCATGATCTGGGCCCTCGTTGGCGCGGCCCCACTCGGCCCGCGCGAGCCTATGCCGCAGCATGGTAGTAGTGCCGCAAGAGCCCGCCTAGGAATTGCCGACACTGAACCCGGCCGAGGCGCTTTGCCTGCACGGGTTCAGGCGGTGGCGTCACGGCATGCGGAAGCGTCCGGTTGCCAAGCGACTGATGCGGCCGGAAAAAGTTGAAGAACCGGACATATTGGTTTGTGATGTGCTCAAGGTGGCCCAGACCGAAGCACAAGAAGTGGTTCAAGCACTCGCGTTTGAACGAACCGATCCAGCTCTCAGCAAAGGCATTCGCATCCGGCGCCAACACCGGCGTGCGCACTCGCTGCACGCCGGCATTCTCGAACACACGGTCGAAGCCGTACAGCAGTTTCGCGTCGCGGTCGTGCAGAATGAAGCGGATGGGCAAGTCGTTGTCCTCCAGCCACATGAGCACATTGCGGGCCTGTTGCTGCACCCACTGCTCGTGGGGGTGGTACGTCGGCGGGCTCAAGTAGACCTTGCGGGTGCCGACATGGATGAACATGAGGCAGTAGGCGACGCGCACGCCCAGGGGCGTGATCACGTTCTTCGTGAAGAAATCGGCGGCCACGAGCGTGTTCACGTGCAGGCGGATGAACTTCCGCCACACGGTTTCCCCCGCCCGACCACGCCGATACGGCGACGGTGTGAGACCGGCACCTCGCAGAATGCGGCGGACGGTCGATCGACCAACGATCAGCCGTAACTTCAGCAACTCGCCAATGATGCGGCGGTAGCCCCAGCCACAGTTTTCGCGGGCGAGCCGGGTGACCAGGTCACGGATGTTGCGGGCGATTTTGGGTCGGCCGACGCGTTTCGGCGGGCGCCCTTCCCGAAGCTCCTCAACCCACCGAGAATACGTCCGTGGCGTGACGATCCCGATGATGTCCGCGACCTTGTGGCCGAGCTCCTGGCCGATGGCCAGCAAGCGCGCACGGTCGCCGGGGCTCGGGATGACGCGGTTGCCGCCGAGCTTGCGGCGGAGAATCTCGACCTCGGCCTTCAGGAACCGGATGCGGGCGTCGCGACGGGCGGCGCTGGCTTCCAGGAGGAGGTGCATGGCGACGTAGAACCAGCGGAGCATGGCCCATGAGTCCTCGAAGAATCGTCAGCGTTGTTGCAGCAAAAAGCGGTGTCCGACATTTTGGACCCGCGCTGGCGCGGCCGCAATCCGCGGGAGTTTGGTTCCGTTCGCCCGAGGGAGCTAGATCAAGGGGGTGGAGTTCGCGCGAGGGAGCCTAACCAAGGGGCTTGAGTTCGAGGGGCCGAGTCAAACGCGAACAGTGTCTCTGTTTTGTCTCTAGACATTTGTTCGAGGACGGTTTCGATCCCTCTAGTGAACGCGTCGCGTCGAAACGATGCGACCCGCCGGTTAACGCACCACGCCCGGGCAGAGACGCCTGGGCGTTGTCGTTTCTATCGCGAGTTACCGCAAGAGCTTAGCGACATGCTCTGA
>JAGPES010000272.1 GCA_018057015.1 Pseudomonadales bacterium
GCTGGATGTCGATCGGCTTGCCCGCGCTGAAGGCCTCGGCCGTGAAGGTCAGCTCCAGCGCGTCGGGAATCGCGCCGGTGAGCTCTCGCCACAGCGCGGCCGCCTCCGCCGAGCCCATGCCGCCGCGCTCGGCGTAGGAGCGCAGCTCCACCAGCACCTCCGCGACGTGGCTGCCCTCGCCGGCATCGGAACCGAGCGAACCGCGACCCACGCGCTTGCCCACCGAGGCCATGACGTGTCGCACGGCCGACGGCTGCGCCTCGTCACCCCGTCCGCTGTCCAGGTGCTCGCGCAACGCCTCGGCCGAGGCTTCCAGCCGGCGTGCGGCCTGCTGGGTCACCTCGGCCGGGGTCCCCTCCGGCAGGGTCAACGAGGCAAACAGGCGATCGCCCTCGACCGAGGGAAAGTACTGGAACACGATGCGCCCGCTCGCCAGCAGGGCAAGCATGACGATCATCACGGCCACGCCGATCGCGCACACCACGTAGCGATGCGTGACCGCGCGGCGCATCAGCGGCTGGTAGCGGTCCGCGACGAAGCGCTCGAGGTGCGCGGAGATGCGGTCCTGCACGCGCTCCAGCCAGTTCTCGTCGCCGGTCCCGGTCCCGGGCCCGCGCTCCTTGTGCCGCGCGAGATGCGCCGGCAGCACCAGCTGCGATTCGAGCAGGCTGAAGCACAGGCAGAGCACCACGGTGAGTCCGACCGCGGCGAAGAACGACGCCATGCCGCCCTCCAGCGTGACGATCGGCAGGAAAGCCGCCTGCGTGGTGAGCACGCCGAAGATGACCGGCACCGAGACCTCGCTGGCGCCGCGAATGGCGGCTTCGCGCGGCGCCATGCCTTCCAGCTCGAAGGCGTACACGCGCTCGCCCACGACCGTGGCATCGTCGACGATGATGCCCAGCACCAGCAGGAAGCCCATCAGCGACAGCGAGCTGATGGTGAGTCCCGCCACGGGAAACATCGCCAGCGCGCCCAGCATCGCGACCGGCATTCCCACGCTCACCCACAACGCGATGCGCAGGCGCAGGAAGAGCGCCAGCACCACGACCACCAGCGCAAGGCCGCTCCAGGCACTGCCCAGCAGCGCGTCGAGCCGATCGACCAGGTCCTGCGACTCGTCGCGCGAGATGTCGATCGCCATGCCCTCGGGCAAGGCCGCGCGCTTGCGCTCGAGGTAGTCCTTGACGGCACCGGCGATTTCCAGCGTGTCCTCGTCGCCGACGCGCGAAACCTGCAGCAGCAGCGCGGGCTTGCCGTCGTAGCGCACGCGCAGGTCGGTCTCCTCGAAGCCGTCGACCAGCGTTGCGATCTCGCCGAGCGTGAGCGCGGTGCCGTCGGCGCGCTTCTTCACCACGACGTCGCGGAATTCCTCGCCGGTGTAGCGTTGCCCCTTGGCCCGCAGCAGGATCTCGCCACCCGCGCTCTTCACCAGTCCGCCCGGCACGTCGAGGCTGGCGTCCCGGATCGCCTGCGCGATGCGGTCGAACGTGAGCCCGTATTGCCTGAGGGTGCGTTCCGACACCTCGACCGCGATCTCGTAGGGCCGCGCGTACTGGATGCGCACCTGGCTGATGCGCGGATCCTCGGTGAGTTCCTCGCGCACCTCTTCGGCCAGCTCTTTCAGCGCGCGCTCGTCGGTCTCGCCCGAGATCGCGAGTTCCATCACCGTCGTCAATACCGTGACTTCATTGATCACCGGCCGCTCGGCCTCGACCGGGAAGGTGTTGATGGCGTAGACCCGCGCGTTGACGTCATCGAGCGCCTTGCTCTTGTTGGTGTCGTGGTGGAGCTGCACCAGCACCGAGCACAGACCTTCCGCCGCGGAAGTCGTGATCTTCCTGATGCCCTCGGTGCCCTCGATGGCCTCCTCGACGCGCAGGCACACTCCGGCCTCGACTTCCTCCGGCGCCGCGCCGAGGTACGGCACGGTGATCTGGATGTAATCCATCTCCAGATTGGGGAACTCCTCCTTGCGCAACTGCGACAGCGAGATCAGGCCGCCGGCGACGAACAGCAGCATGAGCAGGTTGGCCGCCACCGGGTTGTCCACCCACCAGGCGATGAGGCGTTGCATCGGGTCAGGACTCCGCGCCGGCGCCGGCGTCGTCCGCGACGGGCGCCACCCGCATGCCGTCCACCACCAGTTGCAGCGGCGAGACACAGACGCGCTCGCCAGCCTCCAGGCCAGCGCTCACCAGCACGGTGTCGCGATCGGCGCGCAGCAGCGTGACGGGGCGGAAGCGCAAACGGTCCTCGTCGTCCACCACCAGCACGCGGTCGCCGTCGCGCAGCGCGGCGCGCGGCAACCGGATCACGCCGCGCGCGGTCTGGCCGCGGATCTCGGCCTGCACGAACAATCCGACCGGCAGCGGCGCCTGGTCCGCCGCATCCGGATTCTCCACGCGTGCCACGACGTGCACCATGCGGCTGCCCGCGTCGATCTCGCCCTCGGTGCGCACGATGCGCCCCTCCCAGTTCCAGCGCTGGCCGCCGAACTCGGCATGCAGGCTGACCGGCGCCGCATCGCTGCCGGCCGCGATGCCGCTGCGGATGAACGCCGGGTCCAGGAATGCGAGCTGACGGTCGGCGATCGGCAGGCGGACTTCCATGTAGTCGGTGGCGTAGAGCGTTGCGATCCTGTCGCCACGGCTGAGCGTCTGCCCGATGTCGACCCGGGCGCTGCGCACCCGTCCGCTGAAGGGCGCGCTGATTGCGGTGCGCGCGAGGTCGAGCCGCGCGCGCTCGAGGGCGACCTCGGCCTCCTTCAGTACCGACTCCGCGACGCGGCGCGCGCGCGATGCGTTCTCGGCCTGCGAGCGGCTCGCGAGATCGCGCTTGAGCAGCGTCGCCATGCGCTCGGACTCGAAACGCGCGAATTCCGCCTCGGCCTGCGCGCGCATCAGCACTGCCTCCGCGCCGCCGACGCCGCTGCGGTAATCGCTGTCGTCGATGCGCAGCAGCAGATCGCCCGCCGTGAAACGCCCACCGGAACGCAGCGAGGGTGAAATCCAGACCACGCGTCCCGGCACTTCCGGGATGAGCTCCGCCTCGGTGTGCGGTTCGACGGCACCCTGCGAATGCACGATCAGCGGCACGTCGACAGGAACCGCAGCCACGGTGCGCACGGCGAGCAGCGCACGCTCGCTCTGCTGCGGCTGCAGCACGGGTCGAGTGGCGTAAAGCAGGAGCGCGGCCAGGCAGCCGGCCGCGATCACTGCGCCGGCGAGCACCAGCTGGCGTCGCCGGCCGGCGCCCGGGGCGACAATCGGCCCCCGCGGTTCCATCGCGGTCATCGGGCTTCTCCGCTTGCTGCAGGACCGGCGCAGGGGCCGGCCAGGGACAGCCTTGCCCCCTCGTCCACCGAGCGCAGGTGCAGGTCCATTTGCGGGTAGGCGATCTCGATGCCCTTCTCGCGGAACACCTCGGTGATGCGCAGGTGCAGGTCGTTCTGCACCTGGAGGCGCACCGAAACGTCCTCCACGTGCGCAAAGCAGCGCATGTTCAGCGAACTGGCGCCGAATTCGCGGAAGATCACGTTCGGCGGTGGTTCATGCAAGACGCGCGGATCGGCACGCAGGATCCCGAGCAGCGTCTCGCGGACCGCGCGCGGATCGGCGTCGTACGACACGCCCACGTCGAAGCTGAGCCGCACCACCGAGGAGGTCAGCGTCCAGTTGATCAGCCGCTCGGTGACGAACATCTGGTTCGGCACGATGATCTCGCGGTTGTCGAAGTCGGTGATCGTGGTGGCGCGCATGCGGATGCGGTTGATCGTGCCGCTGAACTCGCCCAGCGTGATCACGTCGCCGATGCGCACCGGGCGCTCGAACAACATGATCAGGCCCGAGAAGAAGTTCGCGAAGATCGCCTGCATGCCGAAGCCTATCCCCACCGAGAGACCCGCCGCCATCCACTGCAGCTTCGACCAGCCGAAGCCGAGCATCTGCAGCGCGAAAAACGCGGCCAGCACGCCTATCACGTAGCGGATCACGGTCTGGATCGCGTACAGCACACCCTTCTCGGTGATCACGCCGTAGAACACGATGCCGACCAGCGAGGGTATGCCGGTAGCCAGCACCATGCCGAGCACCAGCACCAGCAGCGCACCACCGGCATCGAAGGCGGACACCGTGGACACGGTTTCCTTGCCCGCGACGGTGTCGGCGTAGCTCCACAGCGTCACGCCGTCGAGGATCGACAGCGCCGTGAAGAACTGCTGCCAGATCAGCACCATCAGCAGTACAGCCACGCCCGCGACCGCCACCTGCAGCAGCGCCACGGCGCTCGCGTTCATCTTCTCGAGGTCGATCTCCTCGAACGCCTCGGCGACGACGCGCGGCTGGGTCGCGACGTCGGTGGCGATCGCCGGCTCCTCCGGCGCCGCCGCCGTCTCCTGTGCCGCGTCCAGCGAGCGCTGCGCCGCGATGGTCAGACCGAGCAGGCCGGCATCGAGCAGCATCTTCGCCGCCACCAGCACCACGCTGCTGAGGAACACGCGCACCTGCAGCTCGCGCGCCGTGAAGTGATAACCCTGCACGTCGAGCAGCACCGCCAGCGGCTGCGCGACGACCACCGCCATCAGCAGGACCAGTCCGACACGCGACAGCATCGGGTGGCCGCGCGAGTAGAACGCGGAGTCGAACATGCCGCGTCCGGCACGCAGAATCAGCACCAGGAAGACGAAAAAGAAGACGGTCACCAACAGCCCGGTCACGCGATACGCCTCGCTCGCCGCCGTGGCACCCGCGAGCAGCGCAACGGTCGCCGCGAAGAACGCCAGCGGCAGCATCACCCACAACCCGGCGCGCAGCAGGCGCCGCACGCTCAGCACCCGCGCGGTCTTCCAGCGCAGGTGACCGCGCGCAAAGCCGTCCGGCCCCATCGCCTGCAGGATCACCAGGTACAGGTAGCTGAGGCCGGCCGTCCGGTACGAGGAGTCCGACAGCGCGCGCGCGAGCGGGCCGCCGCCTTCCATCTGCGCCAGCAGCCAGCCCGCCCAGAGCAGCAGCAGCGGCACCGGCAAGGCGACCAGCAAGTGGATGCCGAAGGCCATCAAGCCCATGCGATAGCGGTAATTTCGCCAGCCCACGCGGCGCAGGCTGATCGCCGCGAGCCGCCCGGCCAGCGGCTTGCGGTACCAGGAGACCAGCGCCAGCACCAGCAGCGCGAGCAGCGCGCTCGCCGGGTGCGCCAGCGCGTGCGTG
>JAGPES010000273.1 GCA_018057015.1 Pseudomonadales bacterium
CATACGCACAGCGTCTGCACCACGCCGCACGCCGAGCGCGCCGCGCGTTCCTACGAGGAATTCCTGCGCAATCCGGGTCCGATCGTGGTGGGCGCGGTGCAGGGCGCAAGCTGCTTCGGTCCCGCCTACGAAATGGCGATGATCCTCGACGCGGATTTGCGCAAGCGCAAGCTGCGCGACCGCGTGCCGATGACCTTCGTGACCAGCGAACCCTACATCGGCCACATGGGGCTCGGCGGCGTCGGGGACTCGAAGAGCCTGCTGGAATCGGAACTGCGCCAGCGCCATATCCGCTGGATCGTCAACGCGAAAGTGCTGCAGGCCGACGCGGAGACGGTGAAGGTCGCCGAGCACGACGACAAGGGCGCGGTGGTGAAGGAGCACGAGGTGTCGACGCGCTTCACGATGCTGATCCCCGCCTTCAAGGGCGTCGATGCGGTGGCCGCGGTCGAAGGGCTGTGCAACCCGCGCGGCTTCGTGGTGATCGACGAGCACCAGCGCAACCCGAAGTACCGCAACATCTTTGCCGCCGGTGTGTGCGTGGCGATTCCGCCCGTGGAAGCCACGCCGGTGCCCACAGGCGCGCCGAAGACCGGTTACATGATCGAGTCGATGGTGACCGCGATCGTGCACAACATCCAGGCCGACATCGCGGGCAAACCCGCCACGGAGCGCGCGACCTGGAACGCGATCTGCCTCGCGGATCTCGGCGACGACGGTGTGGCCTTCGTGGCGCTGCCGCAGATACCGCCCCGCAACATGACGTGGGCCAAGCGCGGCAAATGGGTCCATTTCGCCAAGATCGCCTTCGAGAAGTACTTCATGCACAAGATGGCGAGCGGCAACACCGAGCCCGTCTACGAAAAGTACGTGCTGAAGGCGCTCGGGATCCTGCGGCTGAAGTCGGGCGAGCACCGGGAGCTGTAGCGGTACCGCGCGTGCCTCAACGGAAAGCCTGCCCCGGCGCCACGCCGAGCTTGCGTGCCACCATCGCCGCCGGACAGAAGCCGGTGATCGAGGACTGCAGCAGGTTCAGCCCGACGAAGGCCGTGAAGAAGTACCAGTAGTGGTGCACCCACACGCCGAGCGCAAGGCTGAGCAGCACCATGAAGCCTGCGAAACCGAGCACGAATCGATCGACGTTCATCGCATACCCTCCTGACGGGTCGGTACGTGGCGGAATTATTAGATAAAACTAATATATTTGCAATCCTGGCGAGGGGACGTTTGCAGCCCAGCCTGCTAGAATTCGTGCCAGTCCCCTACTTCAGATGCCTCGAGATGCGCGCACTCACCCTGCTCCCGACCCTGTTCTGCTCCGTCTTCCTTTCCGCTGCCGCCCAGGCGATGACCCTGCGCATGCCCGCTCCCGGCGACGACGTCGTCGGCGAGGTCACGATGGTGCAGATCGCCCGCCACGCAGACACGCTCAACGACTATGCACGCGCCTACGGCTTCGGGTTCCGCGAACTGATGGCGGCGAACCCGGGCATCAACCCGTGGGTGCCGGGCGAGGGACGCAAGGTCCTGATGCCGGGCGAGTTCATCCTGCCGCCGGGCGAACGCGTGGGGGTGGTCCTCAACCTGGCCGAGCAGCGCCTTTACTACTACCAGCCCGACGGCAAGACGGTGGTGACCTACCCCGTCGGCATCGGTCGCGAGGACTGGCAGACGCCGCAACTCAGTACAACGGTGACGAAGGTGGTCAAGGATCCGAGTTGGACTCCGCCGGCCTCGATCCGCCGCGAGCACGCCGCCATGGGCGATCCGCTGCCCGCCGTCGTGCCCCCCGGGCCGGACAATCCGCTGGGCCCGTGGGCGATCCGCCTCGCGGCGCCGGGCTACCTGATCCACGGCAGCAACAAGGAACTCGGCGTCGGCATGCGCGTGAGCCACGGCTGCATGCGCCTGTACAACGAAGACGTGGAGGAATTTGCCCGGCTCATCAAGCCCGGCACCCCGGTGCGCATCATCGACGTGCCGGTGAAGGTGGGCTGGAAAGGCGGCGCGATGTACGTGGAGGTGCACGAGGCGCTCGAGGAAAAGCGCGCGTACCACGTGCCCGAAGAGGCCGTGGCCGACGCTATTTCCGTCGCGAACCGGGTAGCGGGACAGCCCGCCGAAATCGACTGGCTCGAAGCCAAGGCCGCTGCCGTGCAGCGTTCCGGATTGCCGATGCGCGTATCGTCGCAGAAAATCGCCTCGCGCTGATCCCCCGCGCCCGGACTCGCCGTCCGCGGCTTGCGCGCTGCGCAGGCCGCCGGGGCCGCAGATCCCGCGGCGCTCAGCCGCGCACGAACACCGTCACCAGCGGATCGTCGCCGACCTGGCGGCTCCAGTGCCCGTGCACCGACGGGTCGAACTCCGCGCCATCGGGCAGCACGTCGGCCGAATAGAAATGCTCGCCGGGACCGAACACGCGCGAGCTGCCGTCCTGCAGCCCGATCTCCATCTTCCCCCGCAGGATGAACACCCACTGCGGCGCGCCGGTGCAATGGAAACTGCTGCGAAAACCCACCGGGCTCTCGCGCAACTGCAACCCGCCGACCGGCATCAGCGCCGAGAAACGCGCCTGCGGCGTGCCCTCGGGCAGCGGTACCAGTTCCTCGCGAAAGCGGGCGCGCCCGTCGGTGCCGGTGAAGAGCACGACCTTGGTGAAATGCGTCATCGGGGAATCTCGCTGCCGGTTCAGGTGGCGGCATTCTAGCCCCGCCCCGCGGCCTGCGTGTATAAAGCGGATCCCGGCGACGAAGACAAAGGAGAAAGCCCGTGGGCAAGCTCGAGGGCAAGCGCATCATCGTGACCGGCGGTGCTGGCGGCATCGGCAACGCGGCCGTGCGGCTGTTCGCCGCCGAGGGCGCGCGCGTGGCCTGCACCTGGAACCACTCCGGGCCAGAGGTGCCCGCGGGCGTGGACACGGCGCGCTGCAATATCGCCGACAAGACCGAGGTGAACCGGGTGTTCGACCGCTTCGCCGCAGCGCTCGGCGGGCTCGACGTGCTGGTGCACGCGGCCGGCAGGCACGGCAGCCAGGCGGCGGAACTGGTGGGGGAACCGGACTGGGACGCGATGTTCGACCTGAACGGCAAGGCGACGGTGTGGACCAACCAGGCCGCGCTCCTCCATATGCGCGAACACGGCGGCTCGATCGTGAACATGGGCTCCGTCGAAGGCGTGCGCGGCTTCGCCGGCAACGCCGTCTACGCGGCCTCGCGCGGTGCCGTGATGGCCTGGACGCGCTCGGTCGCGCTGGAATGGGGCAGGCACGGCGTGCGCGTCAACTGCGTGGCGCCGGCGATTCACACCGACATCTTCGAGCGCCAGCGCCAGCACATGGACGCGGCCACGCTCGCGATGGTCGATGCGCACCTCGCCGCCGCGATCCCGCTCGGCGGGAGGATGGGCGATCCGCTGCGCGACCTCGCCCCCGTGCTCGTCTTTCTCGCCAGCGACGACTCGCGCTTCATCACCGGCCAGACCCTGGCGGTCGACGGCGGCCTGATGATGCTGGGCTCCTGAGCGACGTGGCACCTTCTCGCGCATCGACACCGGCACAAGCGATTGCGCTGCCCGGCATCATGGCCCGCGTAGACAAGGCCGTGTCGATGCCGCGCGACGCCGCACTGAAGCCACCAGCCTTCCGCGGCGGGCCACGGGTGCGGTATGGTCGGCTCTCCCGCCACGGAGTCCGCCGGCCATGAGCGCGCCTGGAGCACTGTCGTTCTGCCGCCTGTGCATGGGGCACTGCGGCGTGGTCGTGACCCTCGACGAGCGGCAACGCCTCCACACCGTGCGCGGCGATCACGGGGATCCGCAGACGCAGGGCTATGCCTGCTTCAAGGGCATGATGGCCCCCGAGGCGCACAACAGCCCGGAGCGCATCCTGCATCCGCTCAAGCGCATGCCCGACGGCACTTTCCAGCCCATACCGCCGGCGCAGGCGCTGGACGAGATCGCCGCGAAGCTCGGCGCCACGCTCGCCGGACACGGACCCGAGGCGCTCGCGGGCTACAAGGGCGGCGGCGGCTTCTTCACCTCGTCCTCGCTGCGCATGCTGAACGGGTTCCTCGCCGCTGCGGGCAGCCGGAAGGCCTTTTCCTCGGTGACCATCGACCAGTCGGCGAAAGCCGTCGCCGCGGGACGCATCGGCATCTGGCCCGCGGGGCGCGACCCCTTCGGGCGCGGCGAGGTGTTCATGATCGTGGGCGCGAACCCGCTGCTCTCGGTATCGATGAACGGTTTCGACACGCGCAACCCGCTGAAACGGCTGAAGCAGGCGAAGGCGCGCGGCATGAAGCTGATCGTGATCGATCCGCGGCGCACGGAGACTGCGCGCTTCGCCGACGTGTTCCTCCAGCCGCTGCCGGGCGAGGACTGCAGCATCCTGGCAGGGCTCGTCCACATCATCCTCGCCGAAGGCTGGCAGGACCACGACTTCTGCGCCCGCCACGCCGGCAACCTGGATGCGCTGCGCGCGGCGGTTGCACCGTTCACGCCGGCGTACGTGGCACGCCGCGCGGACGTGCCGGAGGCCGAGCTGCGGCGCGTGGCGGAGGTGTTCGCGCGCGACAGCAGGCGCGGTGCGGTCTCGAGCGCCACCGGTCCGGACATGTCGCCGGGCAGCAACCTCGCCGAACACCTGATCGAGTGCCTGAACGTGATCTGCGGTCGCTTCGTACGCGAAGGCGAGACCGTGCCGCATCCCGGCGCGATCATGCCGCGCTGGCCGCGCAAGGCCGAGGTGATCCCGGCGCCAAGGTGGTGGGAACACGGTTACCGCAGCCGCATCGGCGGCTTCGGGCTGATCGACGGCGAACTGCCCACGGGGATACTCGCCGACGAGATCCTCGAGCCGGGAGCCGGACGCGTGCGCGCCCTCATCGTGCACGGCGGCAACCCGGCCTCCGCCGTGCCGGACCAGGAGCGCATCGTGGACGCGCTGCGTTCACTGGAGCTGCTGGTCACGATCGAGCCCTTCATGACGCAGACGACCCGGCTCTCGCACTACGTGCTGCCGCCGACGCTGCAGTACGAACGCGCGGACCTGCCGGTCTTCATCTACGAGAACCTGGTCTCGCACGACCCGTACACGCGCTACACGCCGCCCGTCGCGCAACCGCCCGCCGGCGCCGAGGTGCAGGACGACTGGGTGTATTTCTGGGAACTGGCGCAACGGCTCGGCCTGACTCTCGAGCACTTCGGCGT
>JAGPES010000274.1 GCA_018057015.1 Pseudomonadales bacterium
ACGAGATCCAGCCCAAGGTGTCGCGCCACCTGGCGCAGCTACGCAAGTGCGGCCTGCTCGCGGACCGCCGCCAGGGCCAGTGGGTGTTCTACCGCATCGCCCCGCAACTGCCCGCCTGGGCGCGCGCGGTGCTCGACGAAACCGCACGCGCCAACGCGGCCTTCGTGCGACCCAACCTGAAGAACCTCGAGCGCATGGGCAGCCGCCCGGCGCGCCAGCGCGACTGTTGCGGAACAGCAGGAGTATCGCCATGAGCATCCGGATCGGCATCAACGGCTTCGGCCGCATGGGGCGGCTCGCGCTGCGCGCGGCCTGGGCGGACCCGGCCATGGCGTTCGTGCATATCAACGACCCCGCCGGCGACGCGGCGGGCTTCGCGCACCTGCTGAATTTCGACTCGGTGCACGGACGCTGGAGCGCCGAGGCACGCGCCGAGGGCGAGGCGATCGTGGTCGGCGAGCGACGCATCGGCTTCAGCCGCAACAAGGCCGTCAGCGAAACCGACTGGTCGGGCTGCGACGTGGTGATCGAGGCCTCGGGCAAGTTCAAGTCCGCCGCGGCGCTCCAGCCCTGCCTCGATCAGGGCGTGAAGCGCGTGGTGGTCACCGCGCCGGTGAAGGACGACAGCGTGCTGAACGTGGTGATGGGCGTGAACCACCATCTCTACGACCCGGCGCGCCATCGCATCGTGACCGCGGCGTCCTGCACCACCAACTGCCTGGCGCCCGTGGTGAAGGTGATCCACGAGAGCCTCGGTATCCGCCACGGCTCGATCACCACGATCCACGATCTCACCAACACGCAGACCATCCTCGACGCGGCGCACAAGGACCCGCGCCGCGCGCGCGCCTGCCACCTGAGCCTGATCCCGACCAGCACCGGCTCGGCGACCGCGATCACGCAGATCTTCCCCGAGCTGAAGGGCCGGCTGAACGGGCACGCCGTGCGCGTGCCGCTGGCGAATGCCTCACTCACCGACTGCGTGTTCGAGGTGGAACGCGCAACCAGCGTGGCCGAGGTGAACGCGCTGCTGCAGGCAGCAGCCGACGGCGCGCTGCGAGGCATCCTCGGCTACGAGGAGCGCCCGCTGGTGTCCATCGATTACCGCGGCGATGCGCGTTCGAGCATCATCGACGCGCTATCGACCCTGGTGGTCAACGGCACGCACGTGAAGATCTACGCCTGGTACGACAACGAGTGGGGCTACGTGAACCGCAGCGTCGAGCTCGCGCGGCTGGTCGGCGAAAACTGAGCCGCGCGTAATGGGCGCCATGACACGCGACGTGCGCCAGTACCTGCTGGTCACCGGCAATTACTGGGCGTTCACGCTCACCGACGGCGCGCTGCGCATGCTGGTGGTGCTGCACTTCCACGCGCTCGGCTACCGGCCGCTCGAGATCGCGCTGCTGTTCCTGTTCTACGAGTTTTTCGGCATCGTGACCAACCTGGTCGGCGGCTGGCTCGGCGCCCATCTCGGCCTGAACCGCACCATGCACATCGGGCTCGGGTTGCAGATCGTGGCGCTGGCGATGCTGCTGGTGCCGGCCGCCGCGCTGACCGTGCCGTGGGTGATGGCGGCGCAGGCGCTGTCGGGCATCGCCAAGGATCTCAACAAGATGAGCGCGAAGAGCGCGGTGAAGCTGCTGGTGCCTGCCGGCGCCGAGGGCGCGCTGTACCGCTGGGTGGCGGCGCTCACCGGCTCGAAGAACGCGCTGAAGGGCGCGGGCTTCTTCCTCGGCGGCGCCCTGCTCGAGCTCGCCGGCTTTCGCGGCGCCGTGGCCGCGATGGCGGCGGCGCTGGCGCTGGTGTGGATCGCCAGTGTGCTGACGCTGCGCTCCGATCTGGGCAAGGCGAAGAACAAGCCGAAGTTCCGCGACATCTTCTCGCGCAGCCGCGCGGTCAACGTGCTGGCGGCGGCGCGGGTATTCCTGTTCGGCGCCCGCGACGTGTGGTTCGTGGTGGCGCTGCCGGTGTATCTGGCGAGCGTCTTCGGCTGGGATCACGCGCGCGTCGGCGGCTTCCTCGCGTTGTGGATCATCGGCTACGGCGTGGTGCAGGCGCTGGCGCCGCGCATCACGCGCACCCGGGCCGACGGCCGCGACGCCTTCCTGTGGGCCGCCGTCCTCGCTCTCACGCCGGCGGCGATCGCGATCGCGCTGTCTGCGGATCTCGCACCGCGGGCGAGCCTGCTCGGCGGGCTGCTCGCGTTCGGCGCGCTGTTCGCGGTGAACTCCGCGCTGCACAGCTACCTGATCGTGAGCTATGCGCGCGAGGACGGCGTGTCGCTGGACGTGGGTTTCTACTACATGGCGAATGCGCTCGGGCGGCTGGTCGGCACCGTGCTCTCGGGCTGGGTGTTCCAGGCCAGCGGGCTGGTGGCCTGCCTGTGGATCTCGGCGGCCTTCGTGGCGGCGGCGGCGCTGATCTCGGTCGGGCTGCCGCGGCACGGACGCGAGGCGGCACGCAGTGTCGGGTAGCGACGGCCACACGCAGCGGGCGTGACCGCCACAGTTATCAAGGGAGTCAGGATGGGTCTGTTCGAACGATATCTGACGGTGTGGGTCGCGCTCGGCATCGCGGCGGGCGTCGGCCTCGGCCTGCTGGTACCCGGCGCATTCCAGTCGATCGCGACGCTGGAAATCGCGCACGTGAACCTGGTGGTCGCGGTGCTCATCTGGGTCATGATCTATCCGATGATGATCCAGATCGACTGGTCGGCGGTGAAGGACGTGGGGCGCAAGCCGCGCGGCCTGCTGCTCACGCTCACGGTCAACTGGCTGATCAAGCCGTTCACGATGGCGGCGCTCGGCGTGCTGTTCTTCAAGCACCTGTTCGCGCCCTGGGTGGATCCGCAATCGGCCAGCGAATACATCGCCGGCATGATCCTGCTCGGCGTCGCGCCATGCACCGCGATGGTGTTCGTCTGGAGCCAGCTGGTGAAGGGCGACGCCAGCTACACGCTGGTGCAGGTGTCGGTGAACGATCTCATCATGGTGTTCGCTTTCGCGCCGATTGCGGCCTTCCTGCTCGGGGTCACGCAGATCACCGTGCCCTGGGAAACCCTGCTGCTGTCGACGGTGCTGTACGTGGTGTTGCCGCTGGCTGCCGGCATGGCCACACGCCACCTGCTGTCGCGGCGCTCGGCCCATGCCGTGGGCGATTTCGTGGCGCGACTGAAGCCGTGGTCGGTGATCGGACTGATTGCCACCGTGGTGCTGCTGTTCGGCTTCCAGGCCCGCACCATCGTGGCGCAGCCGCTGGTGATCGGGCTGATCGCCGTGCCGCTGATCGTGCAGAGCTACGGCATCTTCGGCATCGGGCTGATCGGCGCGCGGCTGCTGAAGCTGCCGCACGATATCGCGGGGCCCGCCTGCCTGATCGGCACCTCGAATTTCTTCGAGCTCGCCGTTGCGGTCGCCATCTCGCTGTTCGGCCTGAACTCCGGCGCCGCGCTGGCCACGGTAGTGGGCGTGCTGGTGGAAGTGCCGGTGATGCTCTCGCTGGTCGCGCTCGTCAACGCGTCCAGGGGCTGGTATGAGCGGGCCTGAGCGCAACGACACCGTCGACGATCCCTCGCTGCTGGCGGCGCAGGACGTCATCGCGGCGGTGGCGACCGACGCGGCGCGCGGGCTCGCCGCCGCCGAGGCCGCGCACCGGCTGCTGCGCGACGGGCGCAACGAGTTGCGCACCGTGCCGCCGCACCCGCTGTGGCGCCGCATCCTCGCGCATTTCCAGGATCCGCTGATCTACCTGCTGCTGGCCGCGGTCGCGATCACCCTGATCGCCTGGCGCCTCGAGGGCATGCCGGGCCTGCCCGTGGACGCGATCGTGATCCTCGCGATCGTGGTGCTGAATGCGGCCCTGGGCTTCGTGCAGCAGGCGCGCTCGGAAAACGCCGCGGCCGCTCTCGCGAAGATGACGGCCGTCACCTCCCCGGTGCTGCGCGACGGCCAGGTGCAGCGCGTGCCGAGCGCGGAACTGGTGTGCGGCGACCTGCTGGTGCTCGGCGAGGGCGACAGCATCGGCGCCGACGCGCGCCTGCTGCAGGCGAATGCGCTGCGCGTCCTGGAAGCCTCGCTCACCGGCGAAAGCGTCGCCGTACTGAAGGACACCGCGACGCTCGCGGCACCCGCCGCGCTCGGCGATCGCAGCAACATGGTGTTCAAGGGCACCGCGGTCGCACAGGGCACCGGGCTCGCCGTCGTTACCGCGACCGGCATGGCGACCGAGATGGGCGCCATCGCGCGCCTGCTCGATGTGACCGTCGAGGAACCGACCCCGCTGCAGGAGGAGGTGCGCCGGATCGGGCGCGTGCTCGGAATCGCCGTGATCGCGATCGCGGTGGTGGTGGTGGGCACCGTGCTCGCACTGGCGGAGATCCGCGGTCCGGCCGACGTGGTCGCGGTACTGCTGCTCGGCGTCAGCCTCGCCGTGGCGGCGGTGCCCGAAGGCCTGCCGGCAATCCTCTCCGTGGTGCTGGCGATCGGCGTGCAGCGCATGACGAAGCACCAGGCCATCGTGAAGGAACTTTCCTCGGTGGAGACACTGGGCTCGGCTTCGGTGATCTGCACCGACAAGACCGGCACGCTGACGCGCTCCGAGATGACCATCGAGCGCGCGGTCACCGGATCGGGCAGAACGCGCATCACCGGTGTCGGCTACGCGCCGCGCGGGCGCGTCGAGCACGAGGGGCGCGAACTGACCGCCGGCGCGCTGCACAGCGAGCACGTGGTGCTGCTGAGCGGCGGCAGCCTCGCGAGCAATGCGGCCCTGCGCCAGGATGCCGCGGGCGTCTGGGAGATCCACGGCGACCCCACCGAGGCCGCGTTCCTCGTGGCCGAGCGCAAGCTGAACCTGCACGAGTGGCGCGGGCGGCGCTTCGAGCGTGTCGGCGAGATTCCCTTCACCTCCGAGCGCAAAATGATGTCGACGCTCGCGATCGACCACGAGGACGGCGACCGCCCGCTGCTGATCAGCAAGGGCGCGCCCGACGTGCTGCTCGAACGCTGCACGCACGCGCGGCTCGGCATGGACATCGTGCCGCTCGACGAGCGGCTGCGCGCGGCCGCGCTGGCCGAGGTGGACCGGCTCACGGAGGAGGCGCTGCGCACGCTCGCCGTGGCCTACCGCGCGCTCGGCCCCGGCGAGGACGCCGCGGCCGGCGGGGCGCTCGAGCACGACCTGGTCTTCGGGGGCACCG
>JAGPES010000010.1 GCA_018057015.1 Pseudomonadales bacterium
ACGGTTCGTCATCATGCGCCGCGTCGCTGCAGAAGCGTGCGGCGGTCGATCGTTCGCAGTGCGGATACCGCCTTCCCGGGTGTGTGTGAGAAATGCGGGCTGATGCCCATCAGCCAGTTCAGCGGCCTGCACCTGGAACTGGCGCAGCTGGGCTCGGGCAGCAGCGTGCAGCCCTTCGCGAACGCCGCCGACCACGAGGCCTGGCTCGCGCGCGCCGCCCGCTGGCCGCACTGGGTCGACACGGCGATAGCGAACATGCGCCGCGGCATCGCCGCAGGCGTGGTGCTGCCGCGCGTGCTCGCGGGTCGCTTGCTGCCGCAGCTCGAGGTCCACATCGTCGACGATCCGCGGCAGAGCGTGTTCTGGGGGCCGGTCGGCAGGCTTGCACCCGGTGCCGGGCGCGATGCGCTGGAGCCGATGTACCGCGAACTGATCACGGCCGGCATCGTGCCCGCCTACCGCAAGCTGCACGCCTTCGTGCGCGACGAGTACCTGCCCGCGGCGCGCATGAGCGTCGGCCGTTCCGCGCTGCCCGACGGCGCGAACTGGTACGCGTTCGACATCCGCGCCAACACCACGCTGGCGCTGACCGCCGACGACATACACCGCACCGGGCTGCAGCAGGTCGCGCTGCTGCACGCCGAATTCGGCAAGATGCGCGTGCGCATGGGCTTCGAGGGCTCGCTCGCGGAGTTCTTCGAGCACCTGCGCACCAGCAAGGCCTACCTGCACCCCTCGCCCGATGCCGCGCTCGCGGCCTACCGCGCCGTGAAGAAAGACGTCGCAAGGCAGCTGCCGACGCTGTTCGGCCGCATACCGAAAGCCGATTACGAGGTACGCCCGGTCGAGGCCTTCCGCGCCGCGAGCGCCGCCGGAGCCAGCTATCAACGCCCGGACGCCGCTGGCACGCGTCCCGGCGTGTTCTACCTGAACACCCACGACCTGACGCGCATCCCGACCTACGAGACCATGACGCTGTCGCTGCACGAAGCAGCGCCCGGCCACCATTTCCAGGTCTCCATCGCGACCGAGTCGGAACACCTGCCCGATTTCCAGCGCTTTGGCTACATCACGGCGTTCGGCGAAGGCTGGGCGCTTTACGCCGAAACGCTGGGCCGCGACATGGGCCTGTTCGAGGATCCGCTGCAGTACATCGGTTTCCTGCACAGCCGGCTGTTCCGCGCCAACCGCCTGGTGATCGACACCGGGCTGCACGCGAAAGGCTGGAGCCGCGAGCAGGCAATCCGCTATTTCCTCGACAACTCGCCGATGTCCGAGGCCGATGCGACGGCCGAGGTCGAGCGTTACATCGCCTGGCCCGGGCAGGCGCTCGCCTACATGACCGGCGCGCTCGAGATCCAGCGCCTGCGCGAGCACGCCGAACGCGAGCTCGGCCCACGCTTCGACCTGCGCGCCTTCCACGACGAGGTGCTCGGCGACGGCATCATCCCGCTGCCGGTGCTGCAGACCAAGATCGAGCGCTGGATCCAGGCCGCGCGTTTCCCGATGTAGGAGCGGGCCATGCCCGCGCCCCCCCCTGTGGGTCGCCATTCATGGCGACAGCAGCATTCCGGAAGGCACCCGTCGGCATGAATGCCGACCCACGCCGGGCCGCTCCTACATCAGCACGTTGACGATCGCGTTGCCGATACCGATCAGCGCGGCGCCGGAAACCAGGCCGGCGCAGATCGGCTCGCAGCCATCGACCCACAGCGCGTGATCGCGCGTTCCGGGCCCGGGCTTCTTGCGTCCCATCCACCAGAAGAACATCGCACCCAGCCACATCGCGAAGCAGGACTCGGGCGGCAGCACCACCCCGAGGCCGACGGCGACCGCCGAGAGCGGGAACCTGCCGCCGCTGCGCACGCGCAGGATCTCGAACACCGCCGCCGCCAGCGCGGCCAAGGCCATCGAGAGCAGTGCGCTCGCGGGCAACCCGGAAACACCCCGGGCAATGAGGTCGGCCACACCTTTCCACTGCAGCGCGGCCGGCATCGCGAACTGTTCCGACACGATGGTCGACACGGAGCGCTGCCCGTTCGCATCGGGCGGCAGGAAAAGCAGGAAGAACAGCGGCGTCGCCGTGAGCGCGCCGGCAAAGATGCCGATGACGTGTCCGAGCGCCTGCTGGCGCGGCCTGGCGCCGAGCATGTAGCCGGGCTTGATGTCCGACAGCAGGTTCGCGGCATTCGAGGCGATCTCGGCGGTCATGCCGGCGGGAATGAGGTTGCTGGCCGGGTTGGCGCGATCGATCGCGCCCATCGTGAACTGCGTGATCTTCGACAGCGCACCGGTGGGCGTCCACGAGGTCAGCGCCATCGAATTGGTGCAGATCACGGTCAACACGAAGATGAGCGGCAGCGACACGAAGGCGAGCAGCCAGGGTACGCCGAAGAAGGCGTGCGTGACCCACGCGCCGAGCACGCTGAATACCGGCACGCCGACGTACGACATCCACAACGGCAGCTCGATGTGTCCGAGCACATCGGGTCCGCGCGGTTGCGCGGGGCCGCGTCGCAGGGACTTCAGCGCGCTGGTGAACAGCTCGGGCTTCGCCAGGAGGCTGACCAGAGAGCCGACCACCATCATCGTGACGGCCCACCACAGTGCCCACTGGTTGACTATCTCGCCGCGCGAGATCGGGATCAGCACGCCGGCCGGCGTGGAGTACTCGCGGATCTCGCCGCGCTGGATCATGATCGGCGCCAGCACCGCGTAATTGAGCACCGCACCGAGCATGCAGCTCGTGGCGACGCGAATGCCCATCAGGCCACCCACGCCCAGCATCGCGGCATCGAGCGTGAAGCGCAGCCCGAGCTGGCGCACGTCGGTACCGAGGATGCGCGGAATCCACCAGTTCAGCTTGTCCGCGTAGAGGTAGTAGTAGCTGTCGAAGCGCTCGATGAAGTGCCAGGGCTCCTGCATGCCGGCCCAGCGGTCCATGCGCAGCAGCTTGAACTGCAGCAGCCTCATCCACCCGTCGCTGGAGACGAACTGGTAGAGCGCGGCAAGCCCGCCGCTCGCGGCCAGCAGCCGCGCCTTGAACATGCCCTCGTCGGCGTTGCCGGTGTAGAGCGAATCGAGCACCACGCCGCAGGCGCGGCCTTCCGGAAACGGCAGCTGGTCTTCGTTGATGAAGCGACGCTTGAGCGGAAACGCCACCAGCACGCCGAGAATGGAGATGACGGAGGTCCACACCACGATCTGCCACCACGGCACGATGTGTCCGGTCACCAGCATGTACGCGGCGAGGCTCGAGATCAGCGGCGTGATCATGTAGCCGGCCGCGGTCGCGATCGACTGCGTGCAGTTGTTCTCGAGGATCGTCATGTCCTGCACCAGGCCCACGCCGGCGAGGACGCGGAATATCGCGAAGGCGAGGATCACCGAGGTGAGCCCCACGCCGATCGAGATACCGGTCTTGCCGCCGATGTAGAGCGCGGTGGCGGCGAGCACGCCGCCGAGCAGGAAGCCGGTGAGCCCCGAGCGCAGCGTCAGCTGCGCCATGTCACCGCGGTAGACGTTGTCGAGCCACCAGCGGTCCTTCTGCTCGCGGCTCCACGCGCGGATCTGTTCGTCGGTCAGGTGCAGCAGTGGCATGCGCGGGTCTCAGCATGGTCGCGGGCGTGGCCCGCTCCTACAGGTCGAGGTAGGCATCGTATTCCAGGGGAGAGACGTGGCCCAGAAACTCCTCGAGCTCCTGCCATTTGGACATCAGGAACACGCGGCGCAGTTCCTCGCCGAGATATTCGCCGACGAAGGCGGACTTCTCGAAGGCGCGCAGCGCGTCGGGCCAGAAACGCGGCAATCCCGGCGGGTACTGGCTGTAGGCGTCACCCGCCACCGGCGCGGGTGGGGCGAGGCGCTGCTCGATGCCCAACAGCGCGCCGGCCAGGATGCCCGCCACCGCGAGATAGGGATTCGCGTCGGCGCCGCAGACGCGGTGTTCGAGGCGTATGGCACTGCGCGAGCCGCCCGGGATGCGCACCGCCGCGGTGCGGTTCTCGTAGCCCCAGGTCGGCGCGTGCGGCGCGTGCGAGCCGAGCCGCAAGCGCCGGTAGGAATTGACGTTGGGCGCGAACAGCGCCATTGCCTCGGGCATCGTCGCGAGGCAACCGGCGACGGCGTGGCGCAGCAGCTCGCTGCCCTGGTCGGTGTCGTCGTCGAAGACGTTGCGCCCGCTCGCGTCGACCAGGCTGAAGTGGATGTGCATGCCGTTGCCGGCGAGATCGCCGAAGGGCTTGGCCATGAACGAGGCGAGCCGCCCCTGGGCACGCGCCACGCCCTTGATCGCGCGCTTGAGCAGCAGCGCCTGGTCGCAGGCACGCAGCGCGTCGTCCTGGTGAAAGAGATTGATCTCGAACTGCGAGGGCGCGGCCTCGGTGATCAGCGTGTCGACCGGCAGCCCCTGCACCGCGGCCGCCTCGCGCACCCCGTGCATCAGCTCGCCCACGTCCTGCATCGCCTCGATGCCATAGGTCTGGCCGCCGACCAGCGCGCGGCCGCCACTCGCGGTCTGGGTGTGCCGCGGGGTGCCGTCGGCGTTGCGCTCGCGCTCGAACAGGTAGAACTCGAGCTCCGCCGCGACCACCGGGCGCAGGCCCAGCCGCGCGTAGCGCGCCAGCACGTTCGCCAGCACCGTGCGCGGGTCGCCCGCGTAGGCCGAGGCGTGCACGGTACCCATGGACACCAGCACCTGCCCGGTGGCGCGGGGCAGCCACGGCACGCGCGCCAGCGTCGCCGGTTCGGGCAGGCAGACGCCGTCGGCGTCGCCGTCCTCGAACACGGTGGCGCCGATGTCGCGACCCCAGATGTCGAAGGCGATCGTCGACACCGGCAGCTTGAAGCCGCCGCCGAAGACCTTCGCGAGGTTCTCGCGACTCACCCACTTGCCGCGCAGCTGCCCGTTGATGTCGGGCAGCAGCACCTCGAAGACCTCGAGATCCGGATGCTGCTGCAGGAAGGCGTCGAGTGCGTACATCGTCGTCGGACCGGTAGGTTTACGGTGTTGCCCGCAAACGCAACGGAGCCGGCAGGTGCCGGCTCCGTGCGCGCGGGCGGGTCGTGATCAGAAATTCATGTACGCGCTGGCGCCGATGGTGCGCGGCTTCGCCGGCCAGACCAGCGTGTTGGTGAGACCATAGCCCCCCTGGTTGCCCGTGTCCGCGTTGGCCCAGCCGCGCTCGAAATATTCCTCGTCGAAGGCATTCTCGACGTAGATCGCGGCGCCCCAGTCCTTCTCGTCGTCGTAGCCGATGCGGAAGCTCCACTCGTCCCAGGAATCGACCGCGATGGCATCGATGTTGTCGAGATCGCTGTACATCGTGTCCTGGAAGGCGTATTCGCTTTTCGCGAACACCTCGCCGCACCACGCCGGGTAGCGCCAGGTCAGGTGCACGGCGCCGCTCCACTCCGGCGCCATCGGCATCTGCCGGCCGTCGCAGTCCTCGCAGACGCCACGCTCGATCATGTCGGCGGCATCGGTGATCTCCGAATCCATCCACGCGCCGGCCGCGTAGAGATCCCAGTGCTCGCCGATCAGCCAGCGCGCATCGACCTCGATACCCTGGTTCTCGGCCTCGCCGAGGTTGTCTACCAGCTGCGAGCCGGCGTCGAAGTAGATCAGCTGGAGGTCCTCGTAGGTGTAGAAGAAGTACGCGGCATTCACCTGCAGCGTGTCCTCGAGCAGGCGCGTCTTGGCGCCGATCTCGTAGCTCACCGAGGTTTCCGGGTCGAATACTGTGGGCACGCTCGCCGCGGAAGCCATGCCGCTCTCGTCGACGTCGATCTCGCCGTCGCCGTCGGCGTCCGGCACCGTGATGCCGAACGTGCCGAAGCCGCCGGACTTGTAGCCGGTCGAGACGTTGGCGTACAGCGACACCTGCTCGTTCAGCTCGTAGTTGACGGCCGCGCGCGGCGTGAACTCGCTCCAGTCGTCGTCGGCCTGCACGAAGCCGTCGGTGAAGTACTCCCAGGAGAAGTTGTTGCCTAGCGCGCCGCCGCTGTCTGCAATGCGCGTGCTCATGTCCTTCTCGTCCCAGGTCCAGCGCGCGCCCACGGTGAGGTCGAGCTTTTCGGTGGCCGACCAGGTGATGTCGCCGTAGACGGAGTAGCCGCGGCTTTCCATCTCGTTCCACGAATCCTCGCGCTTGTCGGTGAGGATGTCCGCCGGGTCGATATCGGCGCCCCAGTATTCCTCGAACAGCGGATCGTCGCAGCCGCCGCTGACCTCGCCGCTGAAATCGGCCGCGTCGGTGCGGCCGATGGCGTTGCACAGCGCGTCCTCGTCGTAACCCTGGTAGAAGTAGCCGTCGATATTCTCGGCATAGGCCGAAGCGCCCACGAACCACTCCACGCGCTCGCCCGCGAAGTTCAGCCGCAGTTCCTGGCTGTAGTAGTCGACCTCGTTGAAGATGCCGACGTTGTCGATGCGCTCGGGCCGCGCGTCGTAATCCTCGAGGTAGTCGAATTCGTAGCTCTTGTAGCCGGTGATGGAACTGAGGGAGTAGTCCTCGCCCAGGTCCCACACGAGGTTCGCGGTCGCCGTGTAGATCTCGGAACGGTCGAAACCGTCGTCGGCGAGATCGGTATTCACCTCGTCCTCGTCGAGACCGAGCTCCGGGTCCCAGTACACCGAGGGATCCTGCTCGCGGTCCTCGTAGCCGAAGGAGAAGACCGCATCGAGACTGTCGCCGGCATAGCGCAGCGCGAGACGCGTCGACAGCTGCTCGTGATAGCCGAGGTCGTCGCCGCCTGCCTGGTTCTCGAGGTAGCCGTCGTTCTTCAGTCCCTGCACGTTGCCGCGGAAATACCACCGGTCGCCGAGCGGCACGTTGACCATGCCGTGCCCCTCTACTTCGCCGTACTCGGCGATGCCGGTGCTCAGGCGCCCCTCGAACTCCTCGACCGGTCTGTTCGTGATGATGCTCACGGCGCCCGCGATCGCGTTGCGCCCGAACAGCGTTGCCTGCGGCCCCTTGACCACCTCGACGCGCGCGACGTCGTAGAAGTTCATCTGCACGCCGCCGTTGCGGCCCTGCCACACGCCGTCCTGGAAGATCGAGACCGACGGGTCACCGCCGATGCCGAAATCGTTGGTCACGATGCCGCGGATCGCCAGCGCATCGATGAAGCTGTCCTCGGTCCTGCCGTTGAAACCGGGCGTGAGATCCACGAGGCCACGGATGTCGGTGACATTTGCCTCGGCGATGAAGTCGCCGCTGAAGGCCGACACCGCGACCGGGATTTCCTGCAGCGTCTGCTCGCGCTTCTGCGCTGTGACGACGATTTCCTCCAGCACCGGCGCCGCGGTGGCCGGTGCCGCGAGCGCTGCCGCGATCGCGATGAAGAGAAGCCTGGGCGAGGAGTTCCTGCAGACCGTATGCATGGTTACTGTCTCCGTCTGGTCGTCACGCTGCGCTGTTCTTGTCTTGTCACACATTTGTAGCATTGTTCCTGCGATATTGCGACCACGCCGCGGCGCCGAACGCCGCGAACAGCGCGCGCGACAGCGCGTCCTCGCGGAACTTCCATTCCGGATGCCACTGCACGCCGACCGCGAAGCCGCGGCTGCCCTCCACACTGACCGCCTCGACCAGTCCGTCGGGCGCGCGGGCCTCGATGCGCAGCCCCCGCGCGAGCCGGTCGATGCCCTGCGCATGCAGGGAATTGACGCGGTGGCGCCGCGCATCGACGAGACCCGCGAGCACGCCACCCTCCTCGATCAGCACCTCGTGCGCGAGGCCGTACTGCTGCTCGCGGCTCGCATGCCTGTCCTCGCGGTGATCGATCATCCCCGGCACTTCCTGCACGCGCTGGTGCAGCGTGCCGCCGAGCGCGACGTTGAGCTCCTGCAGGCCGCGACAGACGCAGAACAGCGGCACGCCGCGCTCGAGCGCGAGGCGGATCAGCGGCAGCGTGGTCGCGTCGCGTTGCGGATCGTGCGAGGTTCCGGGCGCGCTCGGCGCACCGGCATAGTGCACGGGCTCGACGTTGGACGGGCTGCCGGTGAGGAAGATGCCGTCCAGCCCGTCGAGCAGCGCGGACAACGGGATCAGGTCCGAAACGGGCTCCAGATCACGCCCCGCTCCCAGGCCGGGGATCAGCAACGGCAACACGCGCGCGCCGTGCGCCACGGCGTTGATGTACTTCTCGCCCACGCCGTGGAACGGGTGCAGGCCCTTGTCGAAAACATCGCAGGGGATTCCGACCACCGGTAAGCCGGGCGCGCGCATGCGTTTCCTCGCTCGCAGCGCTACCCCCGTGGGGGTAGCGGCGTTGACCTGAAAATTGCCGTATGTTCCATTCTAGGCACATCACTCCCTGCTGCCCCATACCACCAGCGGGGTAAGGCCGAAGCGCCCGGCCCGACTCGAGGACACACGAAAATGACCGCAGGCCGATCCACGCAGCACTGGCAGGCGCTCGATCGCGCCCACCACCTGCACCCTTTCACGGACTTCCACGAGCTCGGCGAGCGCGGCACGCGCATCATCACGCGCGCCGAGCACATCTACATCTACGACATCGACGGCCGCGAATACCTCGACGGCATGTCGGGCCTGTGGTGCTGCAACCTCGGCTACAGCCGCCACGAGATCATCGAGGCGGTGACGCGCCAGCTGCACGAGCTGCCGTTCTACAACAACTTCTTCCAGTGCGCGCACCCGCCCTCGATCGAGCTCGCGCAGGTGCTGGCCGAGGTCGCCCCGCCGCACATGAAGCACGTGTTCTTCACCAACTCCGGCAGCGAGGGCAACGACACCGTGGTGCGCATGGTGCGCCGCTACTGGGACCTGAAGGAACAGCCGAAGAAGCGCTGGATCATCAGCCGCATGAACGCCTACCACGGCAGCACGATCGCCGGCGCGAGCCTGGGCGGCATGGCCTTCGTGCACAGGCAGTTCGAGCCGCTGCCCTACGTCACGCACATACAGCAGCCCTACTGGTACGGCGAGGGCGCGGATCTCTCGCCCGATGAGTTCGGTCTGCGGGCCGCACGCGCCCTGGAGGCGAAGATCGAGGAGCTCGGGCCCGACAACGTGGCCGCGTTCATCGCCGAGCCCGTGCAGGGCGCCGGCGGCGTGATCATCGCACCCGGGACCTACTGGCCCGAAGTGCGCCGCGTGCTCGAGAAATACGACATCCTGCTGGTCATGGACGAGGTGATCTGCGGTTTCGGGCGCACCGGCAAGTGGTTCGGCAACATCTTCTACGGCATGAAGCCCGATCTCATGACCTTCGCCAAGGCCGTGACCAACGGCTACCAGCCGCTCGGGGGCGTGATGGTCGGCGAGCGCGTGGCCGAGGTGCTGACCACGCGCGGCGGCGAGTTCGGCCACGGCTTCACCTATTCCGGGCATCCCGCGGCCTGCGCCGCCGGGCTCGCGACATTGAAGATCCTGCGCGAGGAAAAGGTCATCGAGAACGTCGAAAGCGTGACCGGCCCGCATCTTGCCAGGCGCTGGGCGGAGCTCGCGGATCATCCGCTGGTGGGCGAGGCGCGCACGCTGGGCCTGTTCGGCGCGCTCGAACTGGTGAAGGACAAGGCGACGCGCGAGCGCTTCGCCCCGGGCGGGCGCGCCGGCTCGGTGTGCCGCCAGGCCAGCCTGAACAACGGGCTGGTGATGCGCGCCACCGGAGACGCTATGATCATCGCGCCGCCGCTGGTGTGCACCACCGCCGAGATCGACACGCTGGTCGAACGCGCGAAGGCGGCACTCGACGAGACGGCCCGCGAACTGGGAGCCGGCTGAGACCGGATTGACGCACCGGCACAGGAGACGCATGTGAGTCGCAACGACGGTGAAGCAGGCCAGGCCCACATCACCGCACACGATTCACACTACCGGGTCGAACCGGATCTTCTGGACAAGGGACTGCAGCGCGACACGATGGGGCTGCCCGGCAGCACCGCGATGGCGGTGTCCTGCGTGGCGCCGGTTTATGCGCTCACGGCGGCACTGGGGCCCACGGTGCGCGAGGTCGGCGTGCAGATGCCCGCGGTGTTCCTGGCCGGGTTCATCCCGATGCTGCTGGTCGCCTTCGGCTACCGCGCCCTCAACAAGGTGGTGCCGGACGCCGGCACTTCCTTCACCTGGACCGTGAAGGCCTTCGGGCCCTACACCGGCTGGATGTGTGGCTGGGGCCTGATTCTCGCGACCGTGATCGTGCTCTCGAACACCGCGGGTGTTGCCGCCACCTACCTGTACCTCTTCCTGGCCGCGCTGCTCGACAACCCCGCGATCCGCGAGTTCGGCGACGCCAGGCTGGTGAACGTGATCACGACCAGCGTGTTCGTGGCCATGGCGACCTGGGTAGCCTACCGCGGCATGATGACGGCGAAACGCGTCACCTACGTGCTGGTGAGCTTCCAGATGGCGATGCTGCTGCTGTTCTGCGCGCTGGGGCTGCAGAAGGCCCTCGCGGGCGGCGTGCCGAGCGCGATTCCCTTCGAGTGGAACTGGCTGAATCCCTTCGCGATCGAATCGGCGGCCGCGCTGGCGGCCGGGCTGTCGCTGTCGATCTTCATCTACTGGGGATGGGACGTGAGCCTGTCGGCCAACGAGGAGACCAGCGGCAGCGAGCACACGCCGGCCCTGGCCGCACTCGCCTCCATCGTGATGCTGGCCGGCACCTACCTGCTGGTGGCGATCTCGACGCAGATGTTCGCCGGCACCGGCGAGACCGGCATCGGGCTGCGCGCCGACGCCACGCAGGACAACGTGTTCGAGGCGCTGGCCGTGCCGATCATGGGCGATGGCGCGCTCGAGATCCTGCTCTTCGCCGCCGTGCTGGCCAGCGCCGCCTCGAGCCTGCAGACCACCTTCATCCCGGCGGCGCGCACCCTGCTGGCGATGAGCGTGTACAAGGCCATGCCCGACGTGTTCTCGGAGATCCACCCGGTGCACCGCGTGCCGAGCAAGGCGACCATCGTATCGGGCGTGCTCACGGCGACTTTCTACGCGGTGATGACGCTGCTCAGCGAGAACGTGCTGAGCGACACGGTCGAATCGCTGGGCCTGATGATCTGCTTCTACTACGGACTCACCGCCTTCTCCTGCGTGTGGTACTTCCGCCACGAGTACCGCCTCGGCCCGGCGCCGCTGCTGATGAAGGGCCTGCTGCCGCTCGCAGGTGGCGCGATGCTCGCGGCGATGTTCCTGCAGCTCAGCATCGCCACCTTCGACCCGGCCTACGGCAGTGGCGGCGCGATCCTCGGCGTCGGCACCGTGTTCGCGATCGGCGTGGGCATCCTGCTGATCGGCGCCCTGCTGATGATCGCGTGGCGCATGAAGGCACCGGCGTTCTTCCGCGGCCGCACGCTGCGCCACGACACCCCGGCGCTGATCGTCGAGGAACCGCTCGGCTGAGGCGCTGTGTGTCGGCGCTGTGTGTCGGCGCTGTGGGTCGGCACTGTGGCTCTGCACTGTGGCTCTGCACTGTGGGTCGGCATTCATGCCGACGAGTGCCTTTCCCGATGCTGCTGTCGCCATGAATGGCGACCCACATGAATGGCGACCCACATGAATGGTGACCCTCATGACTGGTGACCCCCGGGTGCCTTGCACGGAGCACGCAAAGGCAATAGGGTAAAGCCCGGTCAACAACCCTAGCGAGGACAACGATCATGGGCATTCTCTCGTGGATCGTGATGGGACTGATAGTCGGCGTGCTCGCCAAGTTCATCATGCCGGGCAGGGATCCGGGCGGCTTCATCATCACGGTGGCGCTCGGCATCGGCGGCGCCTTCGTGGGCGGCTACATCGGCTCGTTCCTCGGTATCGGCGCGGTGAGCGGCTTCAACCTCGCCAGCATATTCATCGCCACGCTGGGCGCGATCGTGCTGCTCGCGCTGTATCGCGCGCTGAAGCGATAGCGCTCCCCCGGGGCGCCGCGCGCCCCGCATCGCCCCGGCGCGGGCAGGCCCGTGACGGGGTGTCCTTGCCGCGCCGAAGCGGTTACCATGGGCTCATCCCGTTTATCATGTACGCGCCGACATTTGCCGGCGCGCGGCGTTTTTTGCGCCCGTGCATTGACCACGCAAGGAGTTTTGCCATGAACACCCAGCCCGCCATCACCGTATCGAGCCTCGACCTGCAGCGCATCGAGCAGCTGCTGCGCGCCGACGCGGTGCGACGCCTGCCGGGCATCGACGCGCTGCAGGCCGAACTGGACCGCGCCAACGTGGTCGAACCCGTGGACATGCCCGCCGGGATCGTCACGATGAACTCCATCGTGCGTTTCTGCGACGACGCCACCGGGGACAAGCACGAACTGACGCTGGTCTACCCGGATGGCGCCGGCGCGCCCGGCACGGTATCGATACTGGCGCCGACGGGCAGCGCCCTGCTCGGACTGTCCGTGGGACAGTCGATCGCCTGGCAAGTGCCGGGCGGACGCAAGCTGCAGCTGCGCGTGCTCGAGGTGGTGCGCCAGCCCGAAGCCCGGGGCGAATACCACCGCTGAACCCGAACCACGCCCCGGAGATCGCACGATGAACCGGACCATCCTCAGCGCCACCGACTTCTCCACCGATGCGCGGCAGGCCGCGGAGCGCGCCGCGCTGCTCTGCGCCGGCGGTGCGATGACAGGCAGCACGTTGCTGCACGTGATCCAGGCCTCGTGGCTCGACTCGGTGCGCCGCCTGGTGAACCTGCCGCCCGAGGCGGAAGCCGGGATGCTCGCCGAGACCACGGCACGACTGGGGCACTGGGCCTCGGAGATCGGCGCCCGCACCGGCTTCCTGCCGCAAACCGGTGTGCGCATCGGCAGCGTGGTCGACACTTTGCTGCGCGAGGCGGAGCAGCACGAGCTGCTGGCCCTCGGCGCCCGCGGCCGGCATCCGCTGCGCGATTTCGCCATCGGAACCACCGGCGAACACCTGCTGCGTCGCACGCGCAGGCCGCTGCTGGTCGTGCGCCGCCCGGCGGCAGCCGCCTACCAGCGGGTGCTGGTCGCGGTGGATTTCTCGCCGCATTCGCGCACCGCCCTCGGGTGGGCCGGCCGGCTGGGTCCGCTCGCGGAGATCCATGCGCTGCACGTCTTCGAGATGCCCTTCGAGGGCATGATGCATTTCTCGGGCGTCGACGCGGCGCTGATCGAGCGATACCGCCGCGAGGCGCATGCCGAGGCGAGCCGCGAGATGCGGCGATTCATCGCCGATACGGCTATCGACGCGCGGCGCGTGCACACCGGGATCGCCAGCGGCGAGCACATTCCCAGCGCGCTGCGCGAACGGGCGCTGGCGCTCGATGCCGATCTCGTCGTGGTCGGCAAGCACGGCAAGTCGATTGCCGAGCAGCTGCTGCTCGGCAGCGTGACGCTGCACCTGCTCTCCGAATGCCACTGCGACGTGCTCGTTGCGCAGTAGCGGGGCGCTCCGGTGCCGCACGAACCCGCGCTGATCACCACCATCGCCGCTGCCTTCGGGCTGGCGCTGATCCTCGGCTTCCTGGCCGTACGCCTGCGCCTGCCGGCGCTGGTGGGCTACATGATCGCCGGCGTGATCCTCGGACCCGCAACGCCCGGCTTCGTCGCCGATGTCGAGCTTTCACAGCAGCTGGCCGAGATCGGCGTGATGCTGCTGATGTTCGGCGTGGGGCTGCACTTCTCGCTCGCCGACCTGCTCGCGGTGCGGCGCATCGCGCTGCCGGGCGCCCTGGCGCAGATAGCCGCCGCCACCGTCCTGGGCGCGGGCGTGGCGCACTTGTGGGGCTGGAGCCCGGGCGCAGGCCTGGTCTTCGGGCTCGCGCTCTCGGTCGCGAGCACCGTGGTGCTGCTGCGTGCGCTGGAGAGCCGCGGCGTACTCGACTCCATCAACGGGCGCATCGCGGTGGGCTGGCTGGTGGTCGAGGACCTAGTGATGGTGCTGGTGCTGGTGCTGCTGCCACCGCTCGCAGGCTGGCTCGGTGACAGCGCGCCGGAAGGCGGCTCGCAGGGCGAGGTGCTGCGCTCGTTCCTCGTCACGATCGGCAAGGTCGCGGCTTTCGTCGCGCTGATGCTCGCGGTGGGCAGGCGCATCTTCCCGTGGCTGCTTTGGCAGGTCGCGCGCACCGGCTCGCAGGAGCTGTTCACGCTGTGCGTGATCGCCGCCGCGGTCAGCATCGCCTGGGGCGCAGCCGCGATCTTCGGCGTGTCCTTCGCCCTCGGCGCCTTCTTCGCCGGCACGGTGCTGCGCGAATCGGCGCTGAGCCATCGCGCGGCCGACGAGACGCTGCCGCTGCGCGACGCCTTCTCGGTGCTGTTCTTCGTCTCGGTGGGCATGCTGTTCGATCCGCAGATGCTGTTCGACGAGCCGCTGCGCGTGCTCGCGGTGGTCGCCATCATCCTGGTGGGCAAGTCGGCGGCCGCCTTCCTGATCGTGCTGGCATTCCGCTACCCGCTGAACACCGCGCTCACCGTCTCGGCGAGCCTGGCGCAGATCGGGGAGTTCTCGTTCATCCTGGCGAGCCTCGGCGTCGCGCTCGGGCTGCTGCCCGTCGCGGGGCAGAGCCTGATCCTCGCCGGCGCGCTGATCTCGATCGCGCTCAACCCGCTGGTCTTCGGCGCGATCGAACCCCTGCAGGACTGGATCCGCGCACGCTCGCGACTTGCGCGCCTGTTCGAGCGCCGCACCGATCCTCTGGCGGAGATCCCTTCGAGCGTGGATGCCGAACGGCTCACCGGGCACGTGCTGATCGTCGGCTACGGGCGCGTGGGGCGACGCATAGGCAAGGCGCTGGCCACGGCCGGCATACCGATCGTGGTGGCCGACCAGAACCGCGAGATCGTGGAGTCGCTGCGCGCGAGCGGCATCCCGGCCGTGGCGGGCGACGCGGCCGACCCGGCGGTGCTGGTCCAGGCACACGTGGTGCGCGCGCGGATGCTGGTGATCGCCGCGGCCGACCTGGTGCGCGCGCGACAGATGCTGGAGATCGCGCACACCCTCAGGCCCGACCTGCCGGCACTGGTGCGGGTACACGACGATGCCGAGGCCGGGCCGTTGCGCACGGGACCGGCCTGCACGGTGTTCACGGAAGAGCGCGAACTGGCGGACGCAATGACGCGCGACGTGCTGGCGCGACTGGCCGAAGCGCCGCAGCAAACCTGATCCGTCCCGGGTTCAGATTCGGTTAAGCTTGACCCGGTAGTCTGGCCACGTTGTCCCAGAGGCAACCCGATCAACTACAGGAGCTCGTCATGAAACACATCATCGCACTCATCGCTTGCGCCACCCTCGCCGCAGCCGCGGGCCTCGCGAACGCCGGCAACGATATCGGCCCGGACAAGGCCGTCGAACTGCTGCAGGCAGGCGTCATCAAGCCCTTCGAACAACTGAATGCCGCGGCGCTCGCCGCGCATCCGGATGCCACGATCGGCGACACCGAGCTCGAAAACGAGTACGGCAAGCACGTCTACAAGGTGGAGCTGCGCGACGCCGACGGCCAGCAATGGGACGTCGACGTCGACGCCGCCACCGGGGCCGTGCTGTCGGACAAGAAGGACGACTGAGTGCCGATAAGGCACCTGCAGCGCGTGCTGCCGGTCGTGCTCGCCCTCTCGGCGGGCACGACCGGTGCCCGCGACATCGACCAGGACGAGGCACTGGCGCTGCGCCGCGGCGGCACACTGCAGCCGCTGGAGTCGCTGCTCGCGCGGGCACGCGAGCGCCATCCGGGCGCCACGCTGCTGGAAGTCGAGCTCGAGGACGAGCACGGCCGGATCCTCTACGAGCTCGAAGTGCTGACCAGCGGCGGCACCGTGCGCGAGCTCCAGTTCGACGCGCGCAGCGGCGAGTTACTCGAGGACGAGGAAGAGGACTGATGCGCCTGCTGCTGGTCGAGGACAGCGTGGCACTGGCCGACGAATTGCTGCCGCGCCTGAAGCGGGCCGGCTACGCGGTGGACTGGCTCGCCGACGGCCGTGACGCCAGCCGCCGCGCCAGCGAGGACAACTACGACATCGCGGTGCTGGACCTCGGCCTGCCGGGACGCAACGGTCTCGAGGTGCTGCGCGACTGGCGCACGGCGGGGCTGCCGCTGCCGGTGCTCGTCCTCACCGCGCGCGACAGCTTTGCCGACCGCATCGCGGGGCTGCGCGCGGGCGCCGACGATTACCTCGCCAAGCCGTTCCATCCCGACGAGCTGCTGCTGCGCCTGCAGGCGCTGCTGCGCCGCCACCATGGCCATAGCAACGCCCCGCGCCTGGTGGTCGGCACGCTGGCGCTGGACGAGGAACGCCAGTTCGTGGAACGTAGCGGCACGGCGGTGGCGCTGAGCGGCGCCGAGTTCCGCCTGCTGCGCTGCTTCATGCTGCACCCGGACCGCGTGCTCTCGCGCGGGCAGCTCGAGGAGCATCTCTACGACGGCGAGACCGAGCGCGACAGCAACGTGCTGGAGGTGCTGGTCAACCGCCTGCGCCGCAAGCTGGGACGCGAGGTCATCGAGACGCGACGCGGCCAGGGCTATTGCCTGCGCGGCGCCTGCGCGCCGGATGGTTCCTGAGTGCGCCGTGCCTCCATCGGCCGGCAGCTGAGCATCGGCCTTGCCACGAGCCTGCTCGCGGGCGCGCTGCTGATCGGCGTGGTCGCGACGCTGCTGTTCGAGCGGGCGCTGCGCCAGTACGCGCTGCAGAACCTGGAGTACGAGGCCAGCACCGTGCTGGCGGCGATCGCGCCGGGACCGCAGGGTCTGCACCTGGAGATTGCGCGCCTCTCGCCGGCGTACACGACGCCGCTGTCTGGCCGCTATTTCGTGGTCGAGACCGGCGATGCGCGCTGGCGCTCGCGCTCGCTGTGGGACTTCGAGCTTGCGGTGCCGCGAGCGCCTGGCGCGGTGCCCGGACTGATCGACGGACCCGAGGAGCAGCGTTTGCTGTGCCTGCGCGTGGATTACCGTCGCCACGGCGAGGCGATATCCGTCGTCGTGGCGGCCGACATGGCGCCGCTGCTCGCGCAGTTCGGCCGCATCGGGCTGCTGTTGCTCGGCCTGGGTTTCGTCGTGGTGGTGCTGCTGACCTGGGTGCAGCGCTGGTGGATGCGCCACGCCGCGCTCACGCCCCTGCAGCAGGCGCAGGAGCAGTTGCAGCAGCTGCAACGCGGCGAGCGCGAACTGCTCGAGGCCGACGCGCCGCGCGAGCTCGAGCCGCTGATCGCGGAGATCAACCGACTGCTCGCGCACACGCGCGCCTCGCTGGTGCGCTCGCGCCATGCGCTGGGCAACCTGGGACACGCGCTGAAAACACCGCTGGCGGTGCTGCTGAACGTGGCCGAGCGCGCCGACCCGGAGCTGCGCGAACAGTTGCAGACGCAGCTCGCGCAGATGCAGCGCCGCATCGCACGCGAGCTCGGGCGCGCGCGCACCGCCGGCGAGGCCATCGGCGGCGAGCGCTTCGCGCCGCGCGAGGACCTGCCGCTGCTGATCGACAGCGTGCAGCGCGCACGCGGGCGCGAGCTGCACGTCGACTGGCAGGCACCAGCGGGCACGCTGGCGCTCGAGCGCGACGACATGCTGGAGCTCGTGGGCAACCTGCTCGACAATGCCTGCAAGTGGGCCCAGGGCCTGGTGCGGCTGCGCATCGAGGAGCAGCCACGCCAGGTCTCGATGCGCATCGAGGACGATGGCCCGGGCATCGACGCGGCGCGGCACGCGCGGGCGCTGGCGCGCGGCGGTCGCCTCGATGAGCAGGTCGAGGGTCACGGGCTGGGGTTGGGCATCGTCGGCGATATCGTCGCGGCCTATCACGGCGAGATGGAGATGCAGCGCAGCCCGCTGGGCGGCCTGCTGGTGCAGATCCGCCTGCCGCTGCAGGAAGCGGCGGGATCGCCCATGGAGCCGACAGGGAGCGAACAACGATGACTTGCGCCGACAGCCTGCCGCCCGCCCGCCGCTGGGGGCCGTTCGAGCCGCTACGCGAACGCACCTTCCGCAGGATCTGGTCGACCAGCCTGCTGTCGAACTTCGGACAGCTCATCCTGGGCGTCGGCGCCGCCTGGGAGATGACCCGGCTCACCACCTCGACCGAGATGGTTGCGCTGGTGCAGTCGGCGATGATGCTGCCGCTGATGCTGGTCTCGGTGCCGGGCGGCGCGATCGCCGACATGTTCGACCGGCGCAGGATCGCGATGACGGGACTGGGCTTTGCGACCCTGTGCGCGGCGACGCTGACGGCGCTCTCCTGGTTCGGGCTCACGAGCCCCTGGCTGCTGCTCGCGTTCTGCTCGCTCATCGGCGCCGGGGTCGCGCTCTACGGGCCGGCCTGGCAGGCGTCGGTCAGCGAGCAGGTCAGGCCCGATCAGCTGCCGGCCGCGATCGCGCTGGGCTCGATCAGCTACAACATCGCCCGCAGCTTCGGCCCGGCGCTCGGCGGCATGATCGTGCTGGCGGCGGGGACAACGGCCGCCTTCGGGATCAACGCGCTGCTCTACCTGCCGCTGCTCGGCGCATTCTTCCTGTGGCGGCGCGAGCAGGTTCCGGGGCGGCTGCCGCCGGAACGGATGCACCGCGCCATCGTCTCGGGTGCGCGCTATGCGTTCCATTCGCCACCGATCCGGATCGTACTGATCCGCGCCTTCGTCTTCGGGGTCACGAGTGCCTCGGTCGCGGCGCTCACCCCGCTCGTCGCACGCGACCTTCTGCACGGCGACGCCAAAACCTATGGCCTGCTGCTCGGCGCCGGCGGCGTGGGCGCGGTGCTGGGCGCGCTGCTCATCGGCCCGGTCCGGGAGCGGCTCAAGGGCGAGCATGCGGTCAGGCTCAGCGTGGGCACAGCGGGCCTGATGGTGCTTCTCGTCGGCCTGAGCCACGACCTCCTGCTCACCGGCGCGGTGATGCTGGTGGCAGGCGCGGCGAACATGCTGCTCATCTCGCTGCTCAACGTCGCCGTGCAGCTGTCGGCCCCGCGCTGGGTGACGGCGCGGGCGCTGTCCCTGTTCAACGCCTCGCTGACCGGCGGGATCGCGCTCGGTGCGTGGTTGTGGGGGCAGGCGGCCGGCGAGTGGGGCGTGGGCGCCGCGCTGATCGCATCGGGCGCGCTGCTCGTGCTGACGCTGCTGATCGGCTTCGTCCTGCCGATGCCCGCCGTGTCGTTCGCGGAAGTCGAGATGGTCGATATCGGGCACGAGCCCGAGGTCGCGCTCGCCATCACCGCGCGCAGCGGCCCGATCGTCATCGAGATCGACTACCGGGTCGATCCCGAGGAGGCCCGCCAGTTCTACGACGCGATGCTCAAGCTGCAGCGCATGCGGCTCAGGAACGGCGGCTTCGACTGGTCCATCTCGCGCGACATCGCCGATCCCGCGCTCTGGACCGAGCGCTATCATCTGCCGACCTGGGGCGACTATCTTCGCCTGCGCAGCCGCTTCACCCAGGCCGACCGCGAACTGCAGGCCAGGGCCGATGCGTTTCACGCCCCCGATGCCGGTGTGCGCGTGCGCCGGCGACTGGAGCGTCCGTTCGGCTCCGTGCGCTGGCGCGCGGAGACGCCCGATCCGGACCGCGACCGCATCAGCATCAACGCGCCCTGAGATGCCGGCCGGTGCAGCACGAAGCGGGCCCGGCGAGCAGCATGCAATCCAGGCAAGGATCTCGACGCCGCCGCGTGGCGCCGCCGTGTGTGTGATAGGCGACACCATCCGCAAGGAGCTCTTCGGCGGGGAGAACCCCACGGGCAGCCGCATGCGGGTGAAGCAGTTCTGCTGCCAGGTGATCGGCCTGCTGGCGCCGAAGGGGCGGTCGACGATGGGCCGCGGCGAGGCCAACGACTTCATGGTGATGGACCCGCGCCAGCTGATGGAGGCGCTGACCGGCACCACGCGCACGCTGACCACGCTGCTCGGCGCCGTGGCCGCGGTGAACCTGCTGTCCTTCGCCTTCTCCGCCGTGATCGGCGTGGTGTTCGGCTGCTTCCCGCCGCGCCGCGCCGCGCAGCTCGACCCCATCGAAGCGCTACGCCACGAGTAGTTCGTCATTCCCGTGGGTCGCCATTCCTGTGGGTCGCCATTCCTGTGGGTCGCCATTCATGGCGACTACAGCATGCGCAAGGACACCCGTCGGCATTCATGCCGACCCACATTCGTGGCACTACCAGCCCATCCCGGCCATCGCATCCGCGACCGCCAGCAGCCGTTCGGCCTCCGCGACGTGAAGGTTCTCCACCAGCCTCCCGCCAACCACCACCACCGCGCTGCCGCGCGCGCTGGCCTCGCGCCACGCCGCGATGATCTCGCGCGCGCGTTCGAGCTCCTCCGCCGCCGGCGCGAACACCGCGTTGGCCACCTCGAGCTGGCGCGGGTGGATCAGCGTCTTGCCGTCGAAGCCGAGGTCGCGCCCCTGCTCGCAGACGCGGCGCAGCCCCGCGTCGTCCTCGATCTCGAGGTGGACGCCGTCGAGAACGTCGAGCCCGTGCGCACGTGCCGCCAGCACGCACAAGTTCAGCGTGGCGATGAAGCCGAGCCGCTCCGGCGTATGGCGCACGCGCAACTCGCGCGCCAGGTCCGTGGTGCCGAGCAGCACGCCGGCGAGGCGCGGGTGCGCGCCGGCGATGGCGTCGATGTCGAGGATGCAGCGCGCGGTCTCGGCCATGATCCACAGCGGCAACGAATCCGGCGCGCCGGCCTTTCCGAGGATCCGCACCGCCTGCAGCACGTCGGCCGGCGACGAGACCTTGGCCAGCACGATGCCGTCGGCGCCGGCGTTCGCGAAGGCGCGCAGGTCCTCCTCGCCCCACGGCGTGTCCAGCGCGTTGGCACGCACCAGCAGCTCGCGCCGGCCGTAGCCGCCGGCGGCGATCGCGGCGCGCACCTGCTCGCGCGCCCCGGCCTTGAGCTCGGGCGCGACCGCGTCCTCGAGATCGAGGATCAGGACGTCGGCCGGCAGCGTGCGCGCCTTTTCCAGCGCGCGCGCGTTCGAGCCTGGCATGTAGAGCGCCGAACGGCGCGGGCGGAAATTCATGCTGGCCTCCTGGCCTCAGCGGGGATGGGTTTCCTGGCGATACAGCCTCATGCCGCGCGCCTCGTAATTGGCCAGCGCCGCGGGGTGATCGAGCGAGCAGGTATGCACCCACACGCGCGCAGCGCCCCACGCCCAGGCGCACTCGATGCAGCGCGTAAGCAGCTCGCCGCCGAAACCGCGGCCGATGAACGCCCGCGCCAGCCCGAAATACGCGATCTCGACCTCCTCGCGCGGCTGCTTCTGCAGCTCGAAGTAGCCGGCGGGCGAACCGCGGTGATACGCGATCCAGGTGCGCAGCATCGGGTCTTCGGCCCAGGCGCGCCACGCGGCGTCGCTCCAGCCCAGCTTTTCGGTCCACTCCCACCCGTGGCCCACGAAGCGGTACAGGAAGCGGTTCACCTCGAACTGCGGGACCTCGCACTCGCGCACCTCGAGCGCGTCCTGGCGGGGCGCGGGACGCAGCTCCGTGCTCGCGCGCATCTCGAGGTAGAACGTGGTCACGGGGGACGCATCGGGCGCCATGGGGCCTCCCTGCACAGGTCTCAGTATGCCAGCGCGACGCGTGGCGACACGCAACTGGCTTCGGACAGCGGCTCCACGCTGACCGGCTCGCCCAGCAGCCGGCTCATCAGCGCCTGCTGCGCCGGTGCGTCGCCACTGGTGTAGCAGCGCAGCGTGCCGCCGCCCTCGACCGCCGCGCCCAGCACTTGCGCGACGCGGCGCGCCACCGCGGCGCCCGGGTCGATCACCTGCACCTGCGGACCGACGACCGCGCGGATGCTGTCGAGCAGGAAGGGATAGTGCGTGCAGCCGAGCACCACGGTGTCGGCGCCGGCGTCGAGCAACGGCTGCAGGCACTCATGCAACAGCGCCAGCGTGCGCGGCCCGTCGAGATCGCCCGCCTCAACCCGTTCCACGAGCCCGCCGCCCGGCTGGCTCAGCACGCGCGCGAAATGCCCGAAGCGCTCCAGCAAGTCGGCGTACTTGCGGCTCTGCAGCGTGCCGGCGGTGGCCAGGACACCGACGATGCCGCTGCGCGTGGCCTGCGCGGCGGGTTTCACCGCCGGCTCGATGCCCACGACGGGCAGCAGCGGATAGTGCGCGCGCAGCTCGCGCGCCGCCGCCGCGGTGGCGGTGTTGCAGGCAATCACCAGCGCGCGCGCGCCGGCCGCGAGCAGGAAGGCGCCGATCGCGAAAGCGCGCTCGCGGATGAACGCATCGGACTTCTCGCCGTAGGGGAGGTAGCGCGCATCGGAGACGTAGACGATGTCGAGCCGCGGCATCTGACGGCGCATCTCGCGCACGATCGAGAGCCCGCCCACGCCGGAATCGAACACACCCACCGGGCGTTGGTCGGACATGCGGCGCGGGGTCCTCGGTGCGATGCGTGAGTGGCCCGACATGGTAATGAAGCGCGGCCACCCGGATCAATCCGCCGACGCGCCTTGCTGGCGGCGGGTGCGCGGTGCTAGCGTGCGCCGCTCCCACCGCGCACCGCCAGGAAACGCATCATGTCACTGCTGACGAAACTCCTGATGTCGCCATCGGGCCTCGCCTTCGACCGTGTGCTGGTGCGCTGGAGCGGCGAGTCGCTGCTGAACCGCGTTTTCGCGCGCCAGGCCGGATTCACGCCGCAGCCGGCGCTGCTGCTGGAGACGCGCGGACGCCGTAGCGGCACGCCGCGTCAGGCGGTGCTGCCGTGGTTCCGCATCGACGGCAAGCTCATGGTGGTGGGCAGCAAGGGCGGCATGCCCACGGATCCCGCCTGGGTGACGAACCTGCGCGCCAATCCCGAGGTGGCGCTCTACATCGGCCGCAAGCGCCGTGCCGCCCGCGCCCGTATCAGCGCCGGCGAGGAACGCGCGGCTCTGTGGGCCGAACTCACGAAGCGGGTGCCCACCTACGCGCATTACCAGTCGCTCACGACGCGCGAGATACCGGTGGTGATCCTCGACATGATTGCCGATTGACCCCTGCCGGGCCCGGCACGAGGC